>CAISTO010000157.1 GCA_903888395.1 uncultured Bacteroidota bacterium
AGTTTTCCAAGGGTCAATAAAACTAACTTCTGAACCTTTTCTTTCTAAATTTATATTTAAATCTTTGAGCCTATTTTTTGTTATCAAAAGTACTTTTACAAACTTCTTTTCCGCCACTAAAATAGTATCTGTTTTGTATCCAACATACGATACAATTAAAGACTTTGTTTGACTTGAAAAAGGAATAACAAAAACACCGTTGCTGTCAGATGCTACAATGTTTTTTTCATTCATCCACCTTACAAAAGCTCCTTGAATAGGCGTAATATTTCCTTTTAAGTCAGTGTCTACAACTATTCCTTTTAGGTTCAAATTTTGCTGCGCAATTACATAATTACATAGCAAAACCACCACAACCATTAAGTAGTATTTTTTCATTTTTTATAAAATGTTGAATGATGAAGTATAAAGTATGAAGTATAAAGTATGAAGTATGAACAGCCGTTCGGCTTTAGCCAACGGTATGAATGATAAAAAATGCCAGATACCATATGCAAGATTCCAGTTGCCAGTAGCAAGCAGCTAAAACAAACAAACGTTATGCTAAGTTACAATTCGTTATTCCTTGTTTTTTTTCATACTTAACACTTAAAACCCTAATCATGATGCGTATTGTCATTATCCCTATACATGCAGCAATCTGGCAATTTCAAATACACTTGATCTGGTGCCTTAACTTTTTCAGTATCATGACCAACACTGGCTATCAATTCATGTATTTTTTCAATGGTAATTTTATCAGCCATGTATACTACTTCCATCACTTTGGTATCTACATTCCACTCTGCCGACTTTACTCCTTTTACTTCCAAAATACCATCTATTCTTTCTTTGCATTGAGGACAATTGCCAAAAACTTTAAACTTTGCTGTAGATGGTTTTTCTTTATTGGTAAATGCCATTGATAAAATGGCTAATATCATTATTATAAAATTTTTCATTTTTTATGGTTTTTTAAAATTGGGATTTGTAATAAAATCATAGTCTGTTAGGGTTTTTAAAAACGCTATGATTTGTGTTTTTTCTAATGGCGACATCCTGCCTCTTAGTTTATCTAACAATGCAATGTTCACATCGGTAGTTGGAGTAATTATAAAATCACTGTTGTAATGTTCTATTACTTGCTCTAAAGTTGTAAATCTTCCATCGTGCATATAAGGAGCAGTTAATTCTATATTTCGCAAAGTGGGTGTCTTAAATTTCCCCTTGTCTGAATCTTTTAAAGTAATATTATACCTGCCTAAGTCCTTAAAAACAGAATCCAATCCATTATTTTTAAAATCAAAATCTGTGAAAGTACTTCCTAATACGTGGCAATGATTACAATCCCCCTTTTCTTGATCAATAAACAACTCTTTTCCTGCTAACTCATCAGCCGATAAATCTAATTCTCCTCTTACATATTTATCATATTTGCTATTTGCCGAAATAATAGTTCTTTCAAATTGAGCTACTGCTTTCATTAAAAGCATGGTGGTAATACTATCGGTACCAAAAGCTTTTTTAAACAATTTAGGGTATTCAGGATGATTTCTCAATTTATTTAAAACATTTGGTAATGTTTCATGCATTTCTATTGGATTCAAAATTGGAGCTATAACTTGATCTTCTAATGTAGCAGAACCACCGTCCCAAAAAAACTTTTTCTCCCAAACTAAATTCATAATTGGCATCGCGTTTCTAAATCCAATTGCTCCAGTTATACCTTTACTATAGGTGGTATTACTATCTGTAAAAGCATAATTTTGTCGATGGCAGCTTGCACATGATTGTGTATTATCTAAGGATAAAATTG
>CAISTO010000158.1 GCA_903888395.1 uncultured Bacteroidota bacterium
GGTTGGTGTCCTCACCAATCGAATGTAGTTGGTGAGGACACCAACCACTAAAATGAAAACAAATAAATTTAACCCATAAAAAAATAATGAAAACAATTAAAATAACCATTGGAATTAAACTTATACTAATTGCAGTAATTATAATCATTGGCATTTCATTATTTAGTGCTTTTAAACAAAGTGAAGGTTCTAAAAAATATTTGATTATGACAGTTTCTAGTCATAATATATTTATTATTGATGAGTATGGAGTTGTTACTGAAAAAAAAATATCAAGTTTTATGAGCAATTTGAAAGGATCTGTAGATTTAGCTAGAGAAATTAATATTATCTCTTTAAAAGGTTATAAATTAACAACTTCTTCTACTGTTCAAGCAAATTTTGGTACATACATTTTTGAAAAAGAATAAAATAAATCGCCAATAATTATTCAGTGAAATCTGTGTAATCTGTGGCTAAAAAGATAAAAAAAACCGCCTAAAATTAATCAGAGTAATCTGTGTAATCAGTGGCTAAAAAGATAAAAAAAATCGCCTGAAATTACTCAGTGAAATCTGTGTAATCTGTGGCTTATAAAAAATATAAATGGCAAATATAACTATAGACGGACAAACAATTGAAGTGGCAGATGGAACTACCATTTTACAAGCCGCACGTATGATAGGACCAGAAGTGGCTCCGCCAACAATGTGTTATTACAGCAAACTAAAAACCAGTGGTGGTTATTGCCGCACTTGTTTGGTAGAAGTGAGTAAAGGTTCTGAAAAAGATCCAAGACCAATGCCTAAATTGGTAGCTAGTTGCCGAACTGCGGTAATGGATGGAATGGAGGTAAAAAATATTACTTCTGCTAAAGTAATTGAAGCACGCAAAAGTGTGGTAGAGTTTTTATTGATCAATCATCCTTTAGATTGTCCAATTTGTGACCAAGCAGGCGAATGCCATTTACAAGATTTGGGTTATGAACATGGTTCTGCTAAAACGCGTACTGATTTTGAACGCAGAACTTTTGAAAAAATTGATATTGGTCCAAAAATTCAATTACACATGACCCGTTGTATTCTTTGTTTCAGGTGCGTAAAAGTAGCTGAACAAATTACAGACGGAAGAGTTCATGGTGTAATGAATAGAGGCGATGTTTCTGAAATTTCAACTTATATTGAACAAGCAATTGACAATGATTTTAGTGGAAACATCATTGATGTTTGTCCAGTTGGCGCATTAACCGATAAAACTTTCAGGTTCAAAAGCAGGGTTTGGTTTACTAAGCCTATGAACGCTCACCGCAATTGCGATAAATGCAGTGGTAAAGCTGTAATTTGGTACAAAGGCGATGACGTAGCTCGTGTTACTGGGCGTAAAGATCAGTGGGGAGAAGTAGAAGAATTTATTTGTAATACTTGTCGTTTCGATAAAAAATTAACAAGCGATTGGACCATTGAAGGACCAAAAGAAATTAGTCATCAATCTGTAATTTCGGCTAATCATTATCCAGCAAATATGGTAAAACCACGCGAGTTGACTTTGAATAATATTAAACCTATCACACTAATAGAAGGAGAAAATAAATAATGGCAATTCTTATATTTAAAATAGCGCTCATATTAATTTTATTTCTAATTAGTTTAGGAGTTGCTGCTTATGCAACATATGGCGAACGTAAAGTTGCTGCATTTATGCAAGATAGAATAGGGCCAGATAGAGCAGGCCCTTTTGGAATATTACAACCCATTGCCGATGGCACAAAAATGTTTATGAAAGAGGAAATTATTCCAAATGTTTCCGATAAATTATTATTCATTTTAGGTCCTTGTATTTTTATGGTAACCTCACTAATGACCAGCGCAGTAATTCCTTGGGGAACTGCTATGGAGTTTGGTGGTGTTAAATATGCCATGCAAGTAGCCGATATCAATATTGGAATTTTATACGTTTTTGGTGTAGTAAGTTTAGGTGTGTATGGAATTATGATTGGAGGTTGGGCTTCTAATAATAAGTTTGCGTTACTAGGTGCAGTGCGTGCCTCAAGCCAAATGATCAGTTATGAATTAGCCATGGGTATGTCATTAATTGCTGTAATCATGATGAGTGGTTCATTGAGTTTAACTGATATTGTAACTTCTCAAGGCGATGGAAAATTATGGGGTTTTATTCCTGTTTCAGGTTTAAATTGGAATATATTTTACCAACCAATGGGTTTCATTATTTTCTTAATTTGTGCTTTTGCTGAATGTAACAGAACACCATTTGATTTACCAGAATGCGATACGGAATTAATTGGTGGATTTCATACCGAATATTCATCTATGAAATTAGGTTTGTATTTATTTGCTGAATACATCAATATGTTTATTTCAGGTGCCATTATTTCTTGCTTATATTTTGGTGGTTATAATTTCCCTGGACTTTCATACCTAAGCACAGTTTTAAATCCAAATATAGTTGCGTTAATAAGTTTTGGAGCTTTGTTTGCTAAAGCAATATTCTTTGTATTCTTTTTCATGTGGATTCGTTGGACAATTCCTCGTTTCCGTTATGATCAATTAATGAAATTAGGATGGCAAATATTATTACCTTTATCAATTATAAATGTGTTGCTAACAGGTGGTATTTTAACAATTTTCAATAAATAAAAAACGTAAAGACGTTGCATGCAACGTCTCTACAAATAAAAATATAATATGATACAATTAACCAGTAGATCAAAAGTTGTAGTTGACAAAAAAATGAGTTTTAAGGAAAAACTTTATTTGCCAGCTATAGCAAAAGGAATGGCTATTACTTTTATGCATATGTTTAAAAAAGCGGCTACGCTTCGTTATCCTGAAGTAAAAAGAGAATTTGCTCCAGTATATAGAGGAATGCATGTTTTAAAACGTGACGAAGAAGGAAGAGAAAATTGTACTGCTTGCGGACTGTGTGCTGTTGCTTGTCCTGCTGAAGCCATTACAATTGATGGAGCAGAAAGACAAAAAGGGGAAGAGCATTTATATCGTGAGGAAAAGTATGCTGCTAAATATGAAATAAACATGTTGCGCTGTATATTCTGTGGATTGTGTGAAGAAGCTTGTCCTAAAGATGCAATTTACCTTACAGATAGAATTGTAGAATCATCATACACTAGAAATAGTTTTGTATTTGGAAAAGATTTATTAGTAGAAAAAATGGATGATAGAATTGATATTTCTAAACGTAAAAAAGAATATCACATTGACTAGTTTTTAGTTAATATGGTTAATAAAGTTGATCGGTTGTTTGAAGCCAAGAAAAAAGCTGTGATAATTTAAATTATCACAGCTTTTTTAGTTTTATGGATAAAAAAATTACCAACCACGGAAGCCAAGACCTGACAGGTTTTTAAAAACCTGTCAGGTCTATATTCACCTATAGAAAATTTCTGATTTATTTGAACGTAAGTTCCAAGCCATCGTAAGCTAATTTGATATAATCTGGAAGTTCGGCATTTACATCATCGTGCAAACCTAACTGATGGCTAATATGGGTAAAATATGCTTTTTGGGGTTTTAACTCATTGCATAATTCAACAGCTTCGGCCAATGTAAAATGCGAAATATGATGTTCTCTTCTCAAAGCATTTAGCACCAAAACTTTGCAGCCTTTAATTTTTTCTTTTACTGATTCGTCTATTTTATTGGCATCGGTGATATACACAAAATCATCGATTCTAAAACCTAAAACAGGCATTTTATGATGCCAAACTCTTAATGGTATAATTGTTTTTCCAAATAATTCAAAA
>CAISTO010000159.1 GCA_903888395.1 uncultured Bacteroidota bacterium
CTGGCAGCTAGCTTCTGGCAGAATGTTGAATAATTTTTTCAATATATTTAAATCGAGGCCAGTTGTTATAAAATAAAACACCCTATCAACCAATCAACCAAACCTTACCCCAATTCCTCAAAAAAACCGGTTTGTTTGTTTTTTTTGCAATTATTCCAATCGTAGTAACGGCCATTCATGGCAATGTAAATTCCAGCTGGTAAGCTTTGTACAAATGCCAATGCGCTTCCCATATTAAATAATCCATCGCTAGAGCCAAATTTGTAAGGAATCATAGCTCCGGTTATCACCACTGTTTTTCCAGGTATTTTTTCAGATAGGTATTTTGCAGTTTCAGTCATGGTATCGGTTCCGTGGCTGATTACAATTTTATTTTCATCGCTTTTTTGGCAATTTTCCAAAATAATATTCCTGTGCTCATCTGTCATGTCAAGACTATCCATTAACATCAATGTAGTAACATTTAAGTCTAAGCGGCATCTTCCAAGCTTTAAAATTTCATGAATTTGTGAATCTTTGAAGAACAATTGTCCGTTTAACTCATTGTATTCTTTATCAAATGTTCCGCCTGTTACAAATAGTCTAATTGCCATAATTAATAATTAATTTACTCTGCAAGAATAAGGAATTGATTTAGGCTATTATATTTGAACCATTAAATTTTTTAAACAATTGAAAAAAAATGTATTCAGATTTGGAGCAATGCTGTTGGTATTGCTTGCTATAGTTAGCGCTTATTCATTTACCAATAAGTCAAAACCCAAAAAAGTAAAGAAGGTAATTTTCATTATTGGCGATGGAATGGGCTTGGCACAAATTAGTGGCGCCATGAGTGAAACCAATGAAAGAAACGCTTTTGAACGCTTTAACGTAATTGGTATGAGCAAAACTTCTTCATCCGATAATTATATAACCGATAGTGGTGCTGGCGCAACTGTATTTGCCATTGGTAAAAAAACTTTTAATGGTGCCATTAGCGTGGGAGTTGATTCAGTGGCCTATCCCAGTTTATTTGAAATGATGAAAAAGAAAAACATGGCTACTGGTGTGGTGGTAACTTCGTCAATTACCCACGCCACCCCTGCTTGTTTTTATGCACATGTTTCATCGCGTAAAAGTGAAGATGACATTGCAAATTTTTTATTGCAAGGCAATTGTGACATCGCTATTGGTGGTGGAACTAAGTTTATTAAATACCGTAAAGATAGCATGGATTTAACTGCTTTATTGCAACGCAATGGCTTTATGGTAAAAACAGATACTTCCAATAATTTTACTCCACTCCTAGCTAATAAGCAAGTTTATACTTTGGCTTTTGATGGCATGAAAAGTAAATTAGATGGAAGAAATGACTTTTTAAAACAAGCTTCTTTAAGTGCTGTTTCGCAATTAAATCAAAACAAAAATGGTTATATGCTCATGATTGAAGGCAGCCAAATTGATTGGGGTGGACACGAAAATAACTATGAATACATGAAAACTGAATTGTTTGATTTGAACGAAACCATGAATGCAATTTTAGATTATGCCGAACAACAAGGTGATGTGTTGGTAGTAGTTACTGCCGATCATGAAACAGGTGGTCTTTCATTGCATCCAAATAAAGAAAACAAGAAAAAATTTACTCCAAATTATTCTACTGGCGGGCATTCTGGAATTATGGTTCCTGTATTTGCTTTTGGGCCAGGTGCTGAAAATTTTGGTGGGATTTATGAAAATACGGAAGTGCATTTTAAATTCAAAAAAATATTAGGTTTGGAGTGAAAAAATAAGGTTGGTGAGGACACCAACCTTGGACGAAAAAATTGTTAGGTTTGGAGTGGTTAATAAATCGTCATTGCGAGGCACGAAGCAATCTAAAAAATGGATTTCAATGAGATTGCTTCGTTCCTCGCAATGACGTAAAGTGAGGCTTGGGAAATTGAAAAATAAGTGAAAAACAAATGAGAGAAACGAAACAATTAATTAAAAATTTACTGCTGATAGAATGGCGGGAACGATATGCGTTGAATGGGATTTTGTTGTATGTTTTCTCATCAATTTTTACTGTGTCGCTATCAGTGAAGGTGCTTAATATACCTTCATGGAACGCGGTATTTTGGGTGTTGATTTTATTCAGTTCAATCAATGCCATTGCAAAAAGTTTTATTGCAGAATCGAAAGGAAAAATGCTTTATTTTCACGGACTTATTTTACCCGAAAAACTCATTTTAGCTAAGTCCATTTACAGTGCTATTTTGAATTTAATATTAAGTTTTGTTGCCTTGTTTTTTTACAGCACTGTTTTAGGGAGTCCAATTCAAAACATGGGTTTTTATGCCATTATTTTAACATTGGCTTCCATTGGTTTTGCTTTTACTTTTACCATGATTTCTGCCATTGCACAAAAAAGCGGAAACGGAAATTTGTTGATGCCTATTTTAAGTTTCCCAATCATTATTCCTTTTCTTTTATTATTGATTAAATCGAGTAAAAAAGCAATGGATGGCGTGGATGTAAGCTTAATTTATACTGATTTATTATTGCTAGTAGCCATGAACATTCTGGTAGCTGCTTTGGCTTATGTTCTTTTTCCGTTTTTATGGAAAGAGTGAGGGAAAGTGCGGAGTGCGAAGTAATGAAAGAGTGATAGAAAGTGCGGAGTGCGAAGTGAGCAAAAGTGCGGAATAATTAACTTTTAAATTGATTGATTGAATTTGTAATAAAAAAGTGCAAAGACATAATCAC
>CAISTO010000160.1 GCA_903888395.1 uncultured Bacteroidota bacterium
AAACACAAATTATTCTTTATTTTAATGTTGAAAACCAGTAGATAAACAATTTAGTTAATATAAAAATTACAAATAAAATTATACCCCCCCACCATAAAGCCTTTTCAAATTCTTTTTTTGCTTCAATTTCAATATGTTTTTCCCGTTCCTTTCTTTTTTTGTTTTCCGCTGCAATTAATTTTTTCTCATCTATTTTTCTCCTTTCTTCAATTTCTTTTGCTGTTTTTAATAATTCAATTGTTATTGGATTTACAACAGAAACATAAATTTCATAATATTCTACATACAAATACCCCTTCTTGATATTTATATTAATCTTTTCTAATGTACAAATAATTTGAATTTCGTCATTCAAATTAAACTTAGTAAAATCAATATTATTTCCCTCAATAGGGTGAAGTAATGAAACTATAACTTCAGAATCTTTATTAAAAATTTTACCAAAATTATCAAAAAGTTCTAGTTTTATATTTCCATTTTTTTCATCTAATGACGTAACATATCCTTTATAATAAAATTCTTGAATTGGAATTGATTGTTCTAATTTTTTTATTTGAAGATTTGTGGTTAAATTTTCTTCGCCTTTTTCATTGATTTTGTTTAAAATATCTTCTTTAGTTAGCATATTTTTAGTTTTATATAATTGTTGATTTTAAATAATTACTTTAAGTAATTGTGTTCTTAATGCAATGACTTTTTTTTTCTTTCAAATACGAAACACTACACACCATTACGCAAAACCGTTGTTAGTGTATGTTTCAAAAAATGGAAAAGTATTTTCCAAATACTAAAGTAAATCTATTAAGATAATCTTTCAACCAACTATATTGGATTTCACATTCTTCTTTCTCAAGAAAATCTCCTTCAATCTGATGAATTATTCTACTCCCCAATCTACCATCCAAGCGGTCCCATTTTATATTTTCATCAATATTTATTAATGATGCTGCGAGCTCGTTTTTATATAAAAAATCAAAGATAGCCTTAGATTCATCATTATAGATAAACATCTCGACAGATATTAACTTCCTATTATTGTTAACTACAACATTTATCTCAATTTTACTTTGATGATTATTTACTGTTATCAATCCATTGATTAACGTCATCCAATGGTTTTTGGTAGGGATGATACCAATAGTGTTAAATTCGTTTTCATTTAAATAAAGTATAAAAGAATGCCAGTAGTCTCGTCTGTCAGCCTGCATTTTAGATACAATCAATTGATTATCTAATCCTTCTCTAAGTAAATATTTATTAATATTCAAATTTGTATTTGAATTTTCATTAATAACATTTAATAGTTCTGTATAATAAATATTAAGAAGTTCAATCTGGGCATAAGTCACTAATTTATTGTGAGCTATTTGATTTCGTATAACACGAATGTCTTCAAAGGCAAAGCGTAGGGTTTCGCGTACATTTTTAGAAATCTTAAGAGACCACTTATTAAAAAAATATTCATATTTTAAAAATAGGTTTTGTGCTAAAAAAATACTCGAGAGCTCACTAAAGCTAGTACCACTTAATAAACCTGATTCATCCGCATTTTTTATCCATGATTTTATCACATCATCATTAAATATTTCCGCAAGTTTCACAAATAGTAATTCATTTTCGCCAATTTGATCATAAACTATATCTCTAACAATCAACTCAAGAACCCTAACATGTTTTACTGAATCTTGTTCTTTTTTACTATCTTTAACTAATTCCTTACTTTTCGTTATCTTTTTAATTTTTATAATATATTCCAATGATACAATTAATCTCAAGGCATTTGTTTCATCTAATATTTTATCGTTTTTCTTACCAAAATAGTTTTTCAACCTAAACTCCAATTCATCTAATGCTGTTGTTGTAATTTCTAATTTTTGAGCTACACCTTTTGATGAGTATTTGTTTTTTGATGTTTTTAAAAACATTACTTTATCAATATTTTTGCTGCCAGGTTCTACCTCAGACAAAACAAGCTCTAGTAAGTAATCAATATAGTTATCTAAATTATTCATTTTAAAGCATAAATTATTTATTAATAAAACAATGATATGACTTCCTGCTTGGGAAGATTTTTAATATTTTCTTTGAATTCCTTTAAATGATTCCAATAAATTTTATCTCCATCTTTTTCCGTTTTGATTAATGGGAGAGCATCTTTCCAATCTACTTTTAAAAACTCCTTCAATTTATAGTCATCAGTAAAGACTATAATTATTAACTCATCAACTTCTGCGTTCGTATCTAATTTAATATAGCTCCATCTAGCATTAGTTTTATCAGCCTTGGCATGTGTTTTTACTTGTATTTTTTTATTTTCAACCAATACATCCCACCATTTTTGGATACCACTTTCTGCCCTTTTTCCTTCATAAATTTGTTCAACTAACCATTCCCCTAATTGAGATGTAAAATCTTTTGAGTTGGGAGCTATATTGAGTTGACGCATTTTTTGCATTGCTGATAAATAATCAAGTATTGCATTTTTTATTTCGGTTAAGTTTTCCATATTTATTTATTAATTGCCACTAAAGTTTTGCGTTTAGGCGATGTTGACTTGTGTTACGCCCTGTTTATTTTTATGGGTGCTGTTTTCAACATTTTATTTTTTTTATTATTCTATTGAATTAGC
Source organism: uncultured Bacteroidota bacterium (assembly GCA_903888395.1). Lineage (GTDB taxonomy): Bacteria > Bacteroidota > Bacteroidia > UKL13-3 > UKL13-3 > JAAFJM01. Next base: position 2,630 of record CAISTO010000160.1, read on the forward strand.
AATAAGCCTACTCAATCAAAAATTATTTTTAGATTATTTTATATCTTTTAAATATTTATGTAACGGATTACTTTTTTCGAAATTATTCATAAAGTTTTCCAAGTAATATCTGGATTTTAATCTAGAAATTTTTCTATTATCAAATTTTACATTTGATTTATTGGTTAGATTTATTGGTATTTTGAAAATATCAATTTTATCATATTTTAAATTGAAAATAAATCCTGGCTTTTGATCATTGGTTACAATTTCATTTGAATTCCAAGCACCCTTATAATGATGGTTTGAAAAATTGCGGTTATCAAGAAAAGGTGCAGCACGAAATTGCGATTCGACTTTTTTAAGCCATTTTATATTTTGTAACTCTATTCTTAAAGGTCCGATTTCATCATTTTTAAGTTGCCTTACATTATACATATTTCCATAATGATAATAATCTCCATCAGCATCCCTATAAACTAACAAAATTAGCTCTGCAACCTGCGGAAAATTTGAATGTCTATAGCACTCCAAATAGCCTAAATTAAGTGCTTTTATTTGTTCATCATTGTTCCATTCTTCATAACCATAACGGTATGAATTTTTGCCATTTTTAACTTCTACAGCATTTTTGATTGTGGAGTTAGACGGTGACACCCAATTGTTGGTGTTTAAGATAATCCTTGCTATTGTTTGCATATATGTAGTTTTATAATTTATTTATTTTATCTAAAAACTTCTCCTCAGTCATTTTTCCTTGCTTCACTTTTTCTGCCCAACTTAATATATCTTCTCTATCATTTTCATCTTTAATTTCATTAATCCATTCTTGAATGTTATGGCTTGCCCTTTCAAATTCTTTTTCAAATTTTGCGGCTATGTCTATTGCCCATTGAATATTAAGTGTTTTGTTGAGCCGATCTTCCTCTTTTGTAGAAACCTTTTCCATAAATAATTTCATTATGCTGTATTTCTGCAAAAGTATCTCAATTGACTGGTTGTCATTTGATAGTAAAGGAATCAAAACCCTCAAGCATTCATCTGTTGCATCAATGATACTGATATGTTCAGCAATACCTTTCAAGAAAAACATTTTAGCCTCTCTTGATTGAAATTGAGAAAACTGTTTAAATGCTGTATTCCATCCTAGATTTTCAATTGTATTTTTTGCTAAATCCATCCAGCATAAATATCTAACTGACATTTCTGGAATTTCATTTCCAATCTGTTCTGCAAAAATAAAGTTTCCTTGAATTGCGAGTTCTATAGCGATACCAGATATAGGCCAATTATTAGAATCTTCTATACTTTTTAATCGCGCAATAAATAAAGATTCCTGAATTAACAATGACGATAATTCTAATTGTCCCAACCCAGCAAGTTTTATCGAAATATGTTTTAATGAATTAAACTTATCATTTTCTCGACTAATTCCACGGGCTATATTGATTGACTCTTCTATCAATATTCCCGATTTTTCTTTTTTATCTTGTTTAGCAAGAACTACAGCAATATCTATTATTGCCTTACTCTTTTCAAATTCTTCACTTATTCCTCTAGCAATGTTAAGTGACTCCTCGATCAGCACTGCTGATTTCTCTATTTGGCCTTTTTTTGAACATACAAAAGCAATATCTTTTAGAGCTTCACTCTTATGATTTTCATTCCTTATTCCACGGGCAATTACAAGTGATTCCTCTATCTCTTCCTGTTCAGAAAGTGCAATTGTAATAAACTTTAAAGCCCGACTCTTATAATGTTCAAGACTTATTTCACGAGCTATGTTAATTGATTCGTCTAACTGACCTTGTTTAGCAAGCGCTATAGCAATGTCCATTAATGACCGGCTATTTTGAAATCCATTTATTCCTCGAGCAATGGTAAGTGTTTCCTGAATTAACGATGTCGATTCCTGCAATTGACCTTGTTTAGCAAGAATTATAGCAATATCTTTTAATGAACCAATCTTTTCGTATTCATCATAAATTTCACGAGATTTGTTAATTAATTCTTTTAACAACAATTTCGATTCCAACAATTTACGTTTTTCAAAAAGTGCCAAAGCTAAAATTTTCAAGTCCCCACTCTTATCCGATATATCATATATTCCTCGTTCTTTGATTAGAGATACTTTCATTGTCTTTACCAATTCCTCAAATTGACTATTTTTAGCAAGTCCAACTGCAATATCTTTTAATAACCAACTCTTTCTTCGTCTATCAGTAATTTTTCGAGCCAAAATAAGTGATTCCTGAATTAAGGATGTCGACTCCTGCTGTTGACCGTTTTTAGATAGCTCTAAAGCAATCCCATTTAAAGCACCAATTTTATATCCAAATTCTTCTTCAATTTTACTATGAGCTATAATAAGAGACTTCTCAAACTGCTGCTGTTTAGCCATTTCTATAGTAATTTCCATTATCATCTGATTCTTTTGAAATCCATTACTAATTCCATAAGCAATTATTAGTGATTCACTTATCAACGATTCCGATTTTTCAGTTTGACCTTGTTTTAAGAGAACTAATGCAATTTCCATCAAGGCTCGACACTTTTGTGAGTCACTACTTAATCCGCGAGCATTATTGAGCGATTCCTCAATCAATACCTCTGATTTCTCTATTTGACCTTGTTTTGAGAGCGAAACAGCAATTTCCTTCAATACTTCACTCTTTATAAATCCATCAGTTATTCCGCTAGCAAATTTAAGTGAATCATTCAAAAGCCCCTGCTTAGCTAATGCGAGAGCAATTTCCTTTAACGCTTCACTCTTATAATTTTCATTAACTATACTGCTAGCAATAGTTATTGATTCGTCTAATTGACCCTGTTTAGCTAAAATTACAGCAATATGCTTTAAGCCCCTACTCTTAAAATTTTCACGATTTATTCCGTGTGCAATGTTGAGTGCTTCCTCGATCAATGCTGAAAATTTTTGTATTTCGCCTTTTTTCGCATATACTTCAGCAATATCTATTAAAGCCTCAATCTTATCATCTTCATGCTTTATACAGCGTGCAATAGTGATTGATTCTAATAATAACGTTACAGATTCTTGCAATTGTCCTTGTTTAGCTAGTTCTTCTGCTATGACTTTTAATGCTAGACTCTTAGAAAATAAATGATTTATTCTGCCTGAAATGGAAGTCAAAACTTCTATTTGAATATGATGATAAGGCCCTTTTTCTATAATCCAATCTATTTCCAAATATTCGGTTCGTTTATAAATAACTAAATAATCCAAACCCAACTGAGCAAATTCGCAGGCCATTTGGAAAATCAAATAACTGGAGAAAATATCATTCCAATTCAACACTGAATGGTCAACAGGCAGGTTCTCATCAAAATGCTTCAACAACTTCTCAATTGCCTCTTTTCTAAATGGCTTATTCTTACTCTCTAATAAGGTTAATTCCATAAAGCAAAGCATGTATAAAATAAACTTTTGTTGGAGGTCTTCTCTGTCATTTCCCCCAAAACTTTCAATACGCTGTAAGGCCAATTCCATTTCATTATTAGCCACCATGTCTATTATTGATTGCACATCGTTCTTTTCTTCATATTGCAAATCAACTAGGCACAATCCAATTTCAATTACATCCTCTTTCTGGTTTAATTCAGAAGCTGCAAGCAAAGCCGCTCTCAATAATGAATAATTGGCATTGTAATTTCTCAAAACCTGGTTCTGTGTTTTTTGAAAAGCAGCATTTTTACTTAACTCAACCAATACTTCCTTATTTTCAACAGTAGCACTTTTTACGAGGTGCGTAGCATAATGTTCCAAAACATAGCGTTGTTCAAACAATATTTCTAGCTCTTGCCATTTTTGGCAACTGTTAATTATTTTATGATTCGCTTTTTTTATTTCAAGCGGATAGGTTTTAATTAAATATTCTCTAAAACTTTCATGGAATAACTGATAATCCAAAACAAAATCAGTTTGTGGGTTTTCATACAATACTTCTGTAAGAATATTCATGACCCGCTGTTGGCTGGCTATGCTCATTGAATTCATTATTCCCAAATGAGCAGGTGTTAAATAGTCTTCAGCAACTGCAAATAGCAGCAAGCATTCTATTAAAGCGTCACCATCAGTTTGCTGCGCGTACCTATCTAAAATAGCTTTGTAGTAACTGTCTATTTCTTTTGGTAGTGCTTTGCTATTATTTATTTCAATGCTGCCATTTTCAAGCGCATAGCATAATAATTTTAAATAAAGTGGATTTCCTTCTGAGCGATTCAGAATTTCATCAATCCATATTTGGTCTATTTCATATTTGTTTACTACTTCATATAAAAACGCCCTAATATCTTCTTTATTTAACCCACCTAATAAAATTGTTTCATGGTTTTCAATGGGTAATTCAGTCCAAAACGAAGCTAATTTCAAATGGCCTCCATGCCTAGAGCCATAAATAAATAATATGTTTTTAAAGTTTTCTCTTGGTAAATAATTCAGAATATCATTTTCAACTCCTTCATCTAATCCATCAATTAAAAATATGAGTTTAAATTTTGGACCACCATTACCAAATGCATTCCATTTGGCAAACAAAGCTTTTTGTAAATCCCAATTACTATTGCCTTCAGGCATGATACTTTTTCCTTCAGGGTAATATATATCTGTAGTTTTTAGTAGGTGGTTTAGTAAATTGATATTGTTATCTGACCTAGTTCCTCTCCTAATAAAATATTCGCATAACTTATATCTTTTGTTGTACTCACTTTTATTCAGCTCCCTGCTCACTTGGGCTATTAAAGCGGATTTCCCTATTCCAGGATTTCCTTGTATTGATAAATATCCTTTATCTTTTGTTGCTATAAAAGTGCTAATGGTTTTTAATTCCATTATTCTACCTTTAAATCCTTCGGTCAATTCTTCAATATATTGCTTAAATTCATTGGAAACATTTTGCTTCCATTCTTTTAAAGGTAATATAGCATAAAACTCTTCAATATATGTCTTTTGCTCCCTGTAATGCTTACTTAGCGGATAGTTTAACAAGCCAACTTTTTCGTCTTTTATATCGTTGAAAAATGTAAATGGTTGCCCATTAGTTTCTTCCTTACACACTAAAATTGGATGCAAATTCAATTTTTCAAGCGTAGTTTTTGATTGTATAAATACCAAATTATCAATGATAATTAATTGTGATTCATACAGCCATTTACTGGCTAATAATTTCAATAAAAAAGGTTCAAATTGAATGATATCCGCTTCGCAATCTTTGTCGGTTGGAGTGGCACCATGCGCATACCTATTTCTAAAACTAATGATATTTGTTTTATCATTATTGGATTTATCAAAAAGTAAAAACTCATCTTTAAAATAATTTAAAACAAATGGGTGATTATTACTAATTAATTCACTACACAAATCTCTGCTAAACTTCTGCCAGGTGCCAAGTGAAGGCGTTTGCAAGCCATAGGCCAACATACCTTTTGCCATTTCACTTAACTCATTTCGTTTAAAATACTCACCCATTACAACCACAGTATGCATTTTTATAATAGTCTCAAAAAGATCTATCATGCGGTGAACCTTTCGGAATGGCTGCGTTTCCAATAAGTACAAGTTATACAAACTACTTATTTGTGGGTGCGTTATACTTAAATCAGTTTCAGACATGGCAGTAATTTACTTCTTAAAAATTTTATTTAATATTTCAACTTGCTTATCATGACTGATTAGACCTTTTTCCTCAAAATCATTATAGTCACTTTCAATGGCTAATTTAATAGTCATTTTTCCAAATGAATCATCATAATATTGACCATCTTTTTCAAATTTATATTCACTCGGTAATATATTATAAATTTTTAATGCTATATCTAGCTTGTTATTTAAAAAATATGAATGTCCCCAATTTATAATTGACTTTATAATTAAGCAGTTTAATAAACTTATATCACCCGCCAGATGAGTCTCACTAAGTTCCCCTGATTGTATCAAAGTTTTGATACATGAAATTAAAGGTTCAGTTGGGAATATTACACTTGAAGTTGTATCCCAAATATATGCTTCTATAGGATTTGTTGTAATAAACTTTCTTCCATCATTATATTTATAGTACCACTTTGGTTCATTTATACTATCAAAATTCCCCCAATGGTCCGTAGAAGATTCCAAACCTGAATTATTATCAAATATTTCAGCAGTGGCATAATATTCTATTTTATCAGTACAATTTTCACAATAGTATGGAATAGATGCTTTAAAATTTTGACATGTTCTGTAATTCTTGAAATTTGATAATACTATTTGATCGAATAAGCCTTGAGCATTAATTGGTTTTTTAATCATTATTGCTGCCCATCCTTTGTAAAAAGCAACATTTATATCATTATAGTTTATTTTTTGAGATAATTCAGATAGAAAATTATATGTTTTTTCTGGTTGGTTTTTATAAGTATTCTGAATTAAATTGAGAGCTAATAATTCCCAAGATTTATTTTTGAATTTTTCA
>CAISTO010000161.1 GCA_903888395.1 uncultured Bacteroidota bacterium
GCATCTACGCCTATTATGGTGTGCTTTCCTGCGGTTACACTTATATTGTCTTTAATAACTGGCGGAATGGTATGAACCACCATTTTATATTTGTATAATGGGTCTAATAAAATGGTATCAGGATTTCCTTTTTCGTTAATGGTATGCATGTAATTATAAACCATTTGGTTGCGTTCGGTCTCATAAAAAGTCATGTTTACATTACTTTCAGTTGGTTTGCTATAAATATCCAATAAATTTACCTGAGCAGTAGTATTATTCAATGCTTGTGAAACCACCATGTTTAACACGGTATTGAATTGTTCTTCGGTATTTGCATCGTAATAACGACCAACGCATTCAAATGCTTTTTGAAAATCAGCGGTGCTGCCAAGTCCAATAATAAAAGGTTTTAAAACTACTCCTTTGCTTTGCAATGCTTCCGAAATTGCGCAAGGATCGCCTTGACATTCTTCAATGCCATCGGTAATTAAAATGATTACATTTCTGGTATTGGGTTCTAACGGAAAATCATATGCCGCTTGCTGCAATGAATAGGCTATTAAAGTAGTTCCTTTGGGCGAAATAGACTGAATTCGTTTCTTAATATCAGCATGATTATTTAATCTAAAAGGAACTTCTAAACGGGTGTCTTTACAATCACGTTTTGCTGGTGGCGAGGTGTGTCCGTATACGCGCAAAGCCAATTCTACATTTTTCGCGCCTTGTAAACTATCTATAATATTTGACAGCAAACGCTTGGCAATATTTATCCTTGTATCACGCTCCATGCGGGCAAACATGCTTCCGCTTGCATCTAATAAAAACAATATCCTGGTTTTTGCTGGCCTGTATATTTGTTGCGCAGCAATAAAATTATTGGCCGTATTTAATAAAAAAACAGCAACCAATAAAAGCAGCCATTTTTTGTTTAAATTGATTTTATTAGAATGTTTCAATATTGGTTTTTAGTAAATAACGTATGAATTTATAATTTAGTAATCGCCTAATGTTTCAGGTAATTGACTTAATGCATTTGCTAGTTCAGCATCATTAGGCGAAACCCCATGCCATTTATGACTTCCCATCATAAAATCAACTGGATATCCCATTTCAGTTTTCATCATAATAAAAATTGGTTTTCCTTGTCCGCAAAGGTTTTTTGCATCTGCCATGGTAGCCAAAATACTTTCAAAATTATGACCATCCATGTGTAAAACAGTCCAGCCAAAAGCTTTCATTTTGTCTTCAATATCAGCGCCAATTCCCATTACTTTTTGAGTACTTCCGTCTATTTGTTGTCCGTTAAAATCGATGGTAACAATTAAATTATCAATTTTTTGGTGCGCAGCAAACATAAACGCTTCCCAGTTTTGGCCTTCTTGAATTTCTCCATCGCCCATTAAAGCGTATACAATATGCTTATCGCCATTTAGTTTTTTTGCCAATGCAGCACCGGCCGCTACCGAAATTCCTTGGCCTAATGAACCACTTGCCATTCTTATTCCAGGCAAATGTTCAGCCGTGGCAGGATGACCTTGTAAACGACTATTTAGTTTTCTAAAAGTGCTTAATTCACTCACTTCAAAATAACCCGAACGGGCCAATGCACTATAAAATATGGGAGAAATATGTCCGTTCGATAAAAAGAAAACATCTTCTTCAGCTGCGTTCATATCAAAACTAGGATTGTGTTTCATTACCTCAAAATAAAGTGCTGCAAAAAAATCAGCACAGCCAATAGAACCGCCCGGATGGCCTGATTTTACAGCGTGTACCATGCGTAATACGTCTCTACGCATTTGACTAGAAATAGATTGAAGTTCTGCGATGTTTGTCATTTTTAAATGTTTTAGAATAAATAATGAGTGCGAATGTAATTAAGCCAATTGGTTTAGCCATATTTTTAAGTAAACAATTATACCCATGTTTTACCATTTTGTAAAATAAGTAATAAAAAAGCTGTTTTAAAGGGTATAAACTAGTTTTAAGTTCCCCGAGTTTTTTATAATTTCTAAGTTATGGCTGTTGCTTTGCAATGCGATAAAAATATTTTCAGGAAGTTTTTCTAATTGATATTTTTCAAAATTTGTTTGATCAAAAACATAAGATTGCGGTTCCGTTTCACTGTGAATTTTAAATCCTAAATTCAAATAGGCACTTCCGTCACTCCAATCTTTATCTATATAAGTCATCAAATCGCCAGGCTGCAAATGGGTAACAAATGCTTTAATTAATTTGCTTAAACCGCCAGTAACCGATACTCCTTTTTTACAACAAAAATTAATTAATTCAAAGGAACGTTTATTGGCTTCTAACCGGTTCATTTTTCTACCTTTGCTAAAGGTAGCAATAGCTATTATCTCTTGCTGGTAGTATAAAGCATATTTAAAATAGGCTGATTTAAATCCTAATAGATGGTTATGATTTAAAAATGTTTCTGCTGCTAATTTATTTACTTTTTTTATTTCGCAATTCCTTGCAAATACTCTTTTGTTTTTACCAATTTTTGAACAAATAATAGATAAAACAATTTCCTTTTTATTGAACCAATCGTTTATCCAAAAAGAAAAAGTTTTGTTATTTACAGAAATATTTATTTTGCAAGTTGATACCTGTACCTCAAATATATTATTTGGAAAGGCATTGTTTAAAGTGAATAAAATATCAGCAATTGTTTCCAATCAATAAAGAAAATTTAGCGAAACAGTTCAAAAAAAGCGGTATATTTTTTTTGCCTAAAAATTTTAAAAGTGCAAGCTTGGATAAGTTCATAACATTTATTTTAGGTCTTACATTTTTCCATTCTGTAAGTTTTAAATATTTGTAATAAATGCTTTTGAAAGGATGAATATTCAACAAATCCCATGGTTTTGAAGATCCTGAAAAGTGAATAATGGCTGGAAATTGTTTTAGTTGCTTTATTTCACTGGTAGAATAGTAAGCTAACAAAGTAGTATTATCTACTTCAAAAACAGAACTTAACTGATTCCATTTTGGATCAATTATTAAACGTTTATTATATAAATTAGCATTTAATGCATCTTGGTCCCAAAAAGTTAATTTGTTGAAATGTGTTTTTATGTATTTAAACAATGTATCCTTTAAATTTTCTGTAACCCACGTTTTTGCATTTATTAATAATATTCCAGCATTAAAATATTTATATTTTTCGTCAAACCCAAGTCTAGAAGGCCCTTCATCATTTATTTCATTTACCGCTCCAATGGTATAGTTTTCAATATTAATATCCCATAATGGTTTTAGGTTTTCACAAACCACAATGTCTGTGTCTAAGTATAAAATTTTATTGGTTTGATGAATTAAAAAATCAGGAATTACTATCCTATAATAGGTAGCAAATGATACATGATCAGAAACATAACAGTCCTTAAAAAGTGAAGCATCTAATGGATAAAACGTAAAAAGCTGCTGATATTTAAAAACAGTTTGCTTTACTTTATTTTCATTTTCGGTGCTAAAATCAGCGCTAAAAAAGTGAATGTGAATTTGATTTTCATTGTTATTTTCAAACAATGATGTAAGCATTACAACAGTGTGTTGTATATATTTATTATCGGCTGCACATGCTATATGAATCACTGTTTAATTTAATTTATAAATAGCACAAGTAGCAGAAATATGTTTAAAATTAGCAGCTAAACGCTCATGTTTTTCTTTATTAGTAAATGAAGCAATTATGCTAGCTATTGAAAGTTTAAAAAATGAAACCAGCTTACTAATTGTGTCTAATTGTTTGGTGGAATAGTTAAAGTAAGTACCACAATCTACAATTTGTCCTTCTACTAATTTTAAAGAGGGAAAAGCTTGTTGTAATTCGTTTAAATTTGGTCGATACATGGTATCGATGGGGTCTTCGTGGTATGGAAAATTATAAGGAACCGAAATAATTAATTTTGTATCAGCATTCATTATTTTAACCAATGCTTCACAAAATGATGTTCGATCAGTTAAATGTTCCAATAAGTTTGAACAAATAATAAATGAAGCATTTTGTTGTTTTAGTTTTTCAATAAATGAAGGGTCAGTCACATCACCAACAAAATCAACGCCTTCAGCTTGTTTAATGTCTATATTTTTTACTGTACAATTTTTTTTAGCAAACTCATCAAGCAAGTTTGCTTTAATGTATGGTTGTGTTACTTCAATAAATTCTTTTGTACTTGAACCAATATTTAAAACCAATGCATTTGGCTGTGCATATTGTTGAATAATTTTTTTAAACCAAAGTGATTCTTCGTAAAGCATATTTTAGTTTTTTATTCCAATTCTACCTGTGTAATCTATTCTGTTCAATAAAATTTGAACACCTTGTTCCTTAAAATATTTGTCAACTGCTTCTCTTGCACCCTTCCAATGGCCGTAATCATCAATAATTATAACTCCACCTGTAACTAATTTTGGAAACAAATGAACTAATTCGTGGTAGGTAGATTCATACCAATCAGTATCTAATCGCAAAATAGCTATTTTATTTGGCATAGTTTCGGGAATTGTATCTTCTACTTTTCCTCTCACATAATTTATCAAATTTGAAGGATATTGAGTTTTAGCTATATTGTTTTTTACATCATCTATTGGAGCGTAACACCACATTACATCTTCAGTTGTTTTTTCTGATTGACTTAAAAGATTTTTAGCATCTACTCCCAAAAGATCAGCATCCATATCGCTTGGTTCACTCATTCCATCAAAAGTATCATAAAGGAAAAAGTTTCTGTTAGCAGCATTTAATTGAACCAAACTTAACATAGCACACATAGAACTTCCCCCTTTCCAAACACCACATTCAACTATGTCGCCTTCAATATTGTTTTTTACTATGTATTCAACTGCCTTGTTAAACGAATAAAGCCTTTCTTCAGAAGTCATTGTAAATGGTTTGCAAGTTTCCATAATTGAATTGAACGAGGGTTCAAAATCAGGAAATTTGTTTTCTGATTGGTTTGTTTTTATAAGTTGAAAATTAAATGACTTTAGTAGTTTGTTTAACATAAATAAAATATCAAAGCGTCAAAAATAAGAGAATATTTTGGTTTTATTGTAAAATATTGTTTATCTCATCAAGGTTACTGTTCCATGAATTTTATATTTTTTGCCCAACTTGCTTTCTGCCTCTATCATATAAAAATAAACTCCCTCCGAACAATCATTACCCAAATAAGTTCCATCCCACCAATTGCCATTTGGCATGTAATATTCATAAATTTGTTGACCCCATCTATTCCAAATGGTGCCTTTCAAATATTTTAAATTGCCATAGCTGCTGAGTTTATTCTCAAAATTATCATTTATTAAATCATTATTTGGTGTAAAAACATTAGGAATATGAATGATTAATTCGCCACTTGCTATAATGGTTAGCATGGCAGTATCAACACAGCCGTTATTATTTTTAGCATGTAATATTACAGCGTATGTTCCTTCGTTTTCAAATATATAAATAGGATTTTCAACAATAGAACTACCCAATTTATCAAAATCCCATAAATAGGAATTTGCGTTAATAGAGTTACTGTTAAACTGAACTTTTAAAGGAATTCCTCCTTCAGAAACATTGGAAGAAATGATGGCAATAACACTGTCCATTGTTATTTTTATAGAATCATTTGCCGAACAGTTTCCATTGCTATTTACAGCATTTAAATAATAATATTTTGATTTTGGAAGGGATAAAATTGGATTTAATACTGTTGGATTATTTATTTCGTTTGCCGGCTGCCATGAAAAAATATCGCCATTCACTACCTTTCCGTTTAATTGAAAAGGAAAACCAGTACAAAGAATGGTGTCGTTGCCAGCATTTACTATTGGTTTCAAATTTACATTCACTTGTACAGTATCGAATGCAGGACATTGAACATTGATACTTTTTACAAAAAACTTAGTAGTTGTTTTAGGAAATGCTTTAGGATTTAAGGAAGTAGAATCACTTAAATATTTTGCCGAATTCCAACTTACCTCAGTGGCTCCATTAACAGTTAAAAATGTGGTGTCAAACTCACAAATGGTTTTATCTAATCCGGCATTTATTGAAATAGGGTTATTTACAATGATGTTAACGCTATCACGGTTTTTGCAATATCCATTATTTACATTCAAATAAAATTTTGTGGTAGTTAATGGTTTGGAATAAGTAATCAATGAAGTTGAATCTTTAACCAAAAAATTAGGATACCAACGAGTAATTCCAACCCCACTTCCTTGTAATAAGAAACTATCGTTCACACAAATTTGTCCTCCAATTCCAGCATCTATCATTGGTAAATTTCTAACCAATACATTTATTGTATCAGCATATAAACAACCACTGAAACCACTTTTTACAATAAAATTAGTAGTTGTAGTTGGTTTAACAAATGGATTAAAAATAGTAGAATCACTAACCAATGTGTTTGGAGTCCATTTGTAATTAAATCCACCAGTGGCTATTAATTGAATAGAATCACCCACACAAAGTGAAGTGTCCTTACCTGCGTTTAGTGCCAATGGCAATGAAACACTCACTTGCACAGTATCATGTTTTATACAAGTATTATTTGTGGCTGTTAAAATATATTTTGTAGTAATGGTAGGTTTTGCATATGGATTTAAAACCGTGTAATTTGATAAGCCCAAGTTATTTTCCCAATAATATAAACCAATTGCATTGGCATTTAATTGAACGCTATCGCCAGGACAAATACCTTTGTCGATTCCAGCGTTTGCTGAAACTGAAGTAACATTTATTCTTACGGTATCGCGAGCAATGCAATAACCATCTTTAGCTAATAAAATATAATCAGTTGTTATAATTGGTTTAGCAAAAGTATTGGCTACTGAGCTATCGGTTAAACCAATGCTTGGATACCATTTTAGTGAATTATATCCAGTTCCATTTAGCTGAATACTGTCGCCTAAACAAATATTTTGATTAATGGAAGCATTGCTTATTGGATGATAAATAAGTACATTTATTGTATCGCGTTTAACACAAACACCGCTTCTTGCTTCTAAAATATATTGTGAAGTAATTTGTGGTTTTACAATTGGATTTAAAAGGGTAGAATCTAAAATAGCATTGTTTTTTTGCCATGCAATGCTCCCAATTGTTGAAGCCGTTAAACGAATGCTGTCGCCAAAACAAAGTGAAGTATCTCGTCCTAATTGAACTGAAACTTGGTTAACGATAACTTGTACTGTATCTTTTTTAATGCATCGGCCAATGCTTGCTGTGAGCAAATAATTGGTTGTAATTTGAGGTTTAACAAATGAGTTTAATTGGCTACTATCAAATAAAAAATAATTTGGACTCCATTTAAAAATACCCGTTCCACTTCCTGCCATTCTCACACTATCGCCCAAACAAATAGTTTTATCTATTCCAGCATTTGCCTGCGGATTATTAACTGTTATGCGAACAGTATCATATTTTAAGCAGCCTAAATTTGTAACTTTTAAAATATAATTGATAGAATTTGTTGGTTTTACAAATGTATTTAAAACGTTGCTATCGGTTAAAAACAATGAATTTTGCCAATAGGCCGTACCAATTGCATTTGCATTTAAACGAATGCTATCGCCCAAACAAATGGTTGAATCAATTCCTGCTTGCGCCAATATTGGTTTAACAATTACTTTTACAGTGTCGTAAACCAAACAAACGCCCGTTACTCCTCTAATAATATAAGTGGTAGTATCTGCTGGTTTTGCATACGGATTTGCTATGTTCACATTACTGAGTCCTATACTTGGAAACCAAAAATAATTTGTTGCCCCAATTGCATTTAATTGAACGCTATCACCTTTACAAATAGTAACATCATTGCCCGCATTTACATTTGCTGTAGTAAAAAGTAATGTAATGGTTTCCGATGAGTCCATTTCATTGCAGTTATTAGTGACTTTTAAAAAATAAGTTCCAGCTAATTTAGCTTTGTATGAAAATTTGTTTGCGCCTGCAATGGCCAAATTATTTCTAAACCATTGGAATGTAACACCACTAAACGTATCAATAGGATAGAGAATTGAACTATCACCGGAACACAAATTAATTGAAATAGGTGGTTTAAGTTTGAATGGGTTAGGAGGTGAAATTTTTGCAAAATAAGAATCCTCTGCACCTGAACTTATTAAACTATTTGTGCCAAATGTGGCTGTGTTAGCAAATCTTCCACATGTAAACAAATTTCCAATATTATCTGGAATGGTTGTAAAACAATCATCATTACCAATACCGCCCATTTTTAATGCATTGATAGTTGAACCATTTGAGGGGTCAACGGTACAAATAAAACCATCGCCTAAACCATTTGAAGTAAGAATCACACTGTTTCCGAAATTTACAGTATTACTAAAATTCCCTGAAACTACTAAATTTTCGTCTTTGTTAAAACAGATATGCCAACCAAATTCGTTACCCGAACCCCCAATAACTCTTACCCAGCGTAATACTCCAGAGCTATCATGACTCGACATGCATGCATCATAATTGCCATTATTAGTTAATGTTAAACTAACACCTGGCGAATTAGAGCTAAAAGAAGAATTACCTGAGCCAAAATGACCCATGGTATAAACATTACCAAATTCATCAACCACACAGCTAGACATCCCTTCATCAGCAGAAGTTCCCATTCCATTCACCCAAATCCAAGCTCCTAATGGGTTTGCTTTAGCAATAAAACCTCCCCAATTGGAATTATTATTGATAGTAAGGGAACCAAATGTGGCAGAAGCACCAGAATAACCAAAATTTCCAGTTACTAAAATATTATTTTGCAAATCAAAAGCAATATCAATTGCTATATCTAGACCAGATCCGCCAGCAGTATTTACCCATTGAAGTATACCTGAGGGCAAATATTTTGCAATAAATATATCATGACCTCCAGCTGCTGTTTTACTGATTGTTGAACCAGCGGTTGTGCCAAAAGTTGAAATATCACTATATAAACCACCCAGAACTATATTTCCCAAACGATCAATATTTATACAACAGCCTTCATCCGTGTAACTGCCACCTGATTTAACTGCCCATTGTAAAACACCTAATGTATCATATTTTGCAAGGAAAATATCATCACTTCCATTTGAAACCAAAGTTTGAGAAGTTCCTGAAGTAGTTGTGAATGTTGCCGAACCGCCAAATGCACCAGTTACATATAAATTGCCTTTGTTATCATATTTTATTCTTGGAAAAAAAAAACTGCCACATTCGCTACTTGAACTTCCAATGGAATTTTTCCAAACTAAGTTTTTATTGCAATCCATTTTTGAAACATAAATATCCCAAGAACCTGCGGAATTAATTGACCTTGATGCCAAACTACCTGTTCCAGGAAAAATCAGTGTTCCGTTAAAACCTCCAATTATAAAAGTGTTTCCATTATTGTCTGTTGCTATAGACCTAGCAAAATCAGAACTCGTGCCTCCTATTTTTTGAGCCCATTTAAAAGTTTGAGCTTTAGATAAAAAAAAGCTAAAAAATATAATGGTGCATACAAAAAATTGTTTAATCATTTTTTTAATTTTTTAAAAAAAATTTATGCGTGCGAAATTAGTTTTTTAATTTATCAATTAAAAAATTATAAATCTTGAAAAATATATACATTTTGTTACTTTTGGTGAATAAATTTTATACTAAAACGTGTTTCAAACTCCAATACTATTTTTAATATTTAATAGGCCAGATACTACAAAACTGGTGTTTGAAAGTATTAAAAGGATAAAACCCGCCAAACTTTACATAGCTGCCGATGGAGCAAGAAAACACAAAGTAGGTGAAGATTTGCTTTGTAAGGAAACAAGAAGTATTATAGATTTAATAGATTGGGAATGTGAAATAAAAACCCTTTTTAGAAATGAGAACCTTGGCTGTAAAATAGCCGTAAGTTCAGCTATTGATTGGTTTTTTGAAAACGAAGAGCAGGGAATTATTTTAGAAGACGATTGTTTGCCTAATGAAAGTTTTTATATTTACTGCGAAACGTTATTGAACTATTATGCTTCTAATGAAAGAATCATGCATATTTCGGGTAATAATTTTCAAGATGGAAATGTGAGAGGAAATGGGAGTTATTATTTTTCAAACTACAACCATATTTGGGGTTGGGCTACTTGGAAACGTGCATGGAAAGCCTACAATGTAGATTTAAGTTTTTTAACTGAAACTGAAACTGAAACTTTAATTGAAAAACAATTTGACACAAAAAAAGAACGTTTGTTTTGGAACAATATTTTTAAAAAAGTAATCAATAAAACCATTGGAACATGGGATTATCAATGGACTTATGCTGTTTGGAAAAACAATGGTTTAAGTATATTGCCAAACAAAAATATGATTGCTAATATTGGGTTTAATAACAATGGAACGCATACTTCTGGAGTTGATATTCTTGGACTTAGCAATATGAAAACATTTTCAATTTCAAAAATTATACATCCAACTGAAATTGAAATTAATAAAAAAGCCGATAAATATGGATTAGATCATTATTTCAATCCTAGTAAGTTTTTTTACCTTTACAAAAAAATTATTCATACTATAAAAATTAAAAATTGAAAAAGTTTATTCAAAAGTTTCTTGGTGTTGCCAAGTTTAATAAATACCTCACCCAAGAGTTTGATAAAGTTAAACTAATTTCTGCTCTGCCTATTGTAAATCAAATTAAGGAAAAGGCAGGAAAGTTTACTAATATTCAAGATGCCGAGTTTTCTGTTTTTTCGCAATGGGGCGATGATGGAATTATTCAATACCTAATTCATACCATTGGTATTACTAATAAAACCTTTATTGAATTTGGAGTAGAGAATTACAGAGAAGCAAACACCCGTTTTTTATTAATAAATAATAACTGGAAAGGTTTGGTTATTGACGGATCTGAAAAAAACATTCAGTATATTAAAAATGATGCTATAAGTTGGAATTATAGTTTGAATGCAGTTGCAAAATTTATTACCAAAGAAAACCTAAATTCATTAATTGAAAATAACGGATTTAAAGGTGAAATAGGAATTTTACATATTGATGTAGATGGCAATGATTATTGGTTGTGGGAATGTTTGAATATAGTAAACCCTGAAATTGTAATCATGGAATATAACAGTGTTTTTGGAAATAAAGCTGCTATTTCAGTTCCCTATAAAGCAGATTTTTATGTTACAAACGAACATTATTCTAATTTGTATTTTGGCGCTTCATTAAAAGCAATGGAACATTTGGCTATCAAAAAAGGATATACTTTAGTTGGTAGTAATTCTAATGGAAACAACGCTTATTTTGTGAGAAATGACAGAATGAATGGATTACAAAAAATGACTTCAGATGAAGCTTACGTGTTATGTAAATTCAGACAAAACAGAGACTCAAATCATGCACTTACTTTAGTTGATGATAATATAATGATAGATAGCTGCGCACATTTACCAGTAGTCAATGTAATTAACTTAGAAACAACCAAACTAAAAGACTGTTTATAATGATTAATCAAATAATTTTTAACCAATTAATAAATCCTAATGTAGGCGGATTGTATTATAAATTATTACTAAAAATAAGAAGTATTCTTTTAGTTTTAAATCCAAATGCTACCATTCAATATTCATATAACAACATTGTTTTAACTTTTCCGTTTTCACATGATTATGCATTAAACAGAAAAGAAGTTCCTCTTTACAGTGAAAACTTAGGAGTAGTTTCTAAAATTGTATTGTCAAAATATAAGGATGCAGCAGCCATAGATGTAGGTGCAAATATTGGCGATTCGGCAGCAATTATTAACCATTATAGCAAAATGCCTGTTTTGTGTATAGAGGGAAACCCAAAGTTTATTCCAATGCTTGAAAAAAACAGCAAGCAAATGTCAAACATAGCCATTGAACCTTGTTTTGTTGGTGAAATAAACGAAACAGTTTCAACAATAAATTACGGTGGAACAGCAAGAATAGAAACAGCAGAAACAGGCATAGAAGTAAAAACTGTTACTCAAATTTTAAATAAGCACGAAACTTTTAACAATGCAAAACTTTTAAAAATTGATACAGATGGTTTTGATTTTAAAATATTGAGAGCATCTGAACAGTTTTTAATAAATGCAAAACCAATTATCTTTTTTGAGTTTGATCCATTTTTTTTAATAAAACAAAACGAAAATCCTGCTAGTATTTTTCCGTTTTTAAATAAACTTAATTATTCCAATTTATTGCTTTTTGATAACCATGGAAATTTACTTTGTGAGGTAAAAAGTAACCAAACAGAATTGATACAAGATTTAATTTATTATTATAATAAAAATGGCGAGGCCTACCTAGACATTTGTGCTTTACACGATGAAGATTTTGATTTAGTTTTAAAAATAAAACAAGAATTTCAAAAATAAATGATCTTAAAATTTAGGTTTAGATATATTTTAAAGTGCCTTCGTTTTTTTTTTACGGATTACTTTTTATTATTAAATAAAAAAAAAATTACTGCTTCAGAAAGCAGCTTAATCATTGTTCATACTGATGCAATAGGTGATTATATTTTATTTAGAAATTTTATTGAACAAATTAAAAATTCTGAAAAATATAAAACGCATAATATTACTTTAATAGCCAACGAACTATACAAAGATATAGCCCAAAATTTTGATAGTGAGTTTGTAAACGAGTTTATTTGGATCAATAAATCAAAATTTCAGTTTGATTTTAATTATAGAAAAACAATTTTAAAATCAATAGCCAACAAACAATTTAGTGTTGCTATCAATCCATCATATTCCCGAGATTTTATTTTTGGCGACAGTATCATGAGGGCAATAAATGCGAATGAAAAAATTGGACAAAAAGCCGATTTATCAAATGGTTATTCTTTGTTTAGATTGTTATCTAATTTTTGGTACACCCAATTAATTGATACAGGAAATGAAATTCAATTTGAGTTTGATAGGAGCAAAAAATTTATTGAAAAATTAATAGAAGCTGCTGTTAATTTGAATTTTCCAGTTATATCTCTAAAAAATAAAGAAACCGATTTACAGCCTTATATTGTTCTTTTTCCTGGTGCTGGAGAAGTTCAAAAACAATGGTCAATAGATAATTTTGTTACTTGTGCTAAGCACATAATCAATAATACAAAACTTAAAATTATTATTTGTGGCAGTGGTAATGATTTTCCTTTAGGTGAAATAATAATTGCAAAATGCTGCAATGATCAAATAACAAATTTATGTGGCAAAACTTCTTTAACTGAATTAATCAATTACATTAACCATGCGGAACTTTTAATTACCAATGATTCAAGTGCTATTCATATTGCTGCATGTACGCATACCGTTTCTATTTGTATTGGCAATGGACGACATTATGGTCGTTTTACTCCATATCCAAAAGATATAGCACCTTTTTTACATTTTGTTTTTTCAAAAAATGTTGTAAAAATGGCTGAATCAGATGTAGAAAATTTAAAAAAACAAACGCTTTATCATTCAATTGAATCAATCAATGAAATAGGGGCAAATGAAGTAATTAATATTTGCAATAACCTTCTGAAAATTTGAAAATATTACTCCTCGATAATTACGATTCCTTTACTCACATGCTTAAAGATTATTTGGAGCAATGTGGTGCAAATTGTTTGTTGTTTAGGAACGATAAAATTACAGTATCTGAAATATCATTATTAACGTTTGATGCCATTGTTATTTCACCTGGTCCAAAGGAGCCAAAAGATGCTGGCATTGTGATGGAGTTAATTGCGACATTTTACAAAACTAAGCCAATTTTTGGTGTTTGTTTGGGTCATCAAGCCATTGCCGAATTTTTTGGTGCTAGCTTAAATAAAGCAATATTGCCAAGGCACGGAAAAGTAGATTTAATCATTCATCATGGTGATGAAATGTTTCAGCATGTTTCTGAAAAATTTGAAGCCACACGCTATCATTCTTTAGTCATCAATAATTTGCCCAACGAATTAATTGCAACTGCTAGTTGCAACAATGAATTAATGGCTTTTAAGCATAAAAACTTACCCATTTGGGCAGTACAATTTCATCCTGAAAGTTGCCAAACATTTTATGGATTGCAAATAATTAGCAATTTTGTATCAATGGTAAAAATCCAAATTCCTTAAAACGCAGCTGAAATTTATTTTAAATATTGGAAAGCAAAAAAGTCTAATTATATTTGTTCTAAACCATTGTTTTTAAATGTTTGCATATCAATTAATAAGTAACGAAATATTTGCCCTTAAACCGAGTGATTCGGCTGCCAATGCTTTGGTATTTATGGAAGATTGGCAAGTAAAAGATCTACCAATCGTTCAGAATTTAAAAGTAGTTGGAATTGTGAATGAGCAAATTTTATTAAACAATGAAAACGAAAACATTGTCAATGTTTTAAATCCAACGCCCATTTATTGTTTTGAAAATACGCATTTTTACGATGTTTTAAAAATCATTTTCAATTCAAATTTGAGTACTATTCCTGTGGTAGATAGTGAGCAAAATTTTAAAGGAATCATTGCTGCTAAAGATTTAGCAAAGCTGCTTTATCAGAACAGTAGCTTGAATCAAGATGGTGGAATTATAGTTTTGCAAATGAATGCTCATAACTATTCGTTGGCAGAAATAGCAAGAATTACGGAAGTGAATAATGCCAAAATATTATATGCTCATGTGTTTCCTTTGGCCGATGAAAACAACAATGTTCAGGTTTCGTTAAAATATAATATTATTGATTTAAAGTACATCATTGCTACTTTTGAAAGGTTTAATTATCAAATTATTTTTAACACTCCAAATTTAAATGAAGACGATTCCACCAACAAAAAGTTTGATTGGTTAATGAAGTATTTGAATACATAAAAACGATGAATTTAGCCATTTTTGGTAGATATTTTAAAGAAGAACGTTATACCGAACTTCAACAGTTTTTCAATTATTTAGAAAACAGTGAAATTAATTTTTCTGTTTACCGAAAGTTTTTGGAAGATGGATTAAGAAACGGACTAAATGTGTCGCCTAAAACCAAAACTTTTGATACTTATAATGACTTTACAAAAACAGATTATGATTTTGTAGTGAGCATAGGTGGCGATGGAACTATTTTAATGTGTTTGGAGTTTGTAAGGGAAAAAGAAACGCCAATTATTGGTATCAATACTGGAAGATTAGGTTTTTTGGCTGGAGTTTCAGCAGGCGATGCCATTAACATGGTTGAAGAATTAAAAAAAGGCAGCTACAGCATTGATTCAAGAACAGTTTTAAAGTTAGATAGCAATAAACCCAATATGTTTGGTGGTGTAAAATATGCCTTGAACGATTTTGTAATTCACAAAAAAGACAGTTCAAGTATGATTACCATTCACACTTTTATCAATGGTGAATTTTTAAATTCTTATTGGAGCGATGGATTAATTGTTTCTACTCCAACTGGTTCTACCGGTTATAATTTAAGTTGTGGCGGTCCAATTTTATATCCTTCCTCTGCTAGTTTTGTAATAACCCCCATTGCACCGCATAACTTAAATGTGCGTCCAATTATTATTTCTGATAATAATGTAATTTCATTTCAAGTAGAAGGCCGCAGTACTTCGTTTTTAGCCACTTTAGACTCTCGTTCAGAAAGCATAGAATCAGATTCGGAATTAGCAGTTAGCAAAGCAAATTTTAAAATGAATTTGGTACGCTTAAACAATGAAAATTATTTACAAACCCTTCGCGAAAAATTGATGTGGGGAATTGACAATAGAAACTTTAGAAATAGTTAGAAAAACATGGGGCTTTCTAAAAGGACAGACTTTTCCATTTTGTCACATTGAGCGAAGTCGAAATGTTTTAAAACGAGAACATTAATTTCTCGACTCCGCTCGAAATGACGAGGATTTTATAGCTTTTTAGACAGCCGCATCTTTTGTTGTTTTATAATCTTTAGTTCCTCGAATAGTTAGGAGCTTCTTTGGTAATTCTTACATCGTGTGCATGGCTTTCTTTTACACCTGCAGAAGTTATTTTTACAAATTTTGCTTGCTGTAAATCAGCAATTGTTGCTGCTCCGCAATAACCCATTCCGGCTTTTAAACCACCAACAAATTGGTAAACTACTTCTTTTAAAGTTCCTTTAAATGGTACAATTCCTACAATTCCTTCAGGAACTAATTTAGCAATTTCGTCTTCAGCATCTTGAAAATAACGGTCTTTACTTCCTTCTTTCATGGCTTCAATACTTCCCATTCCGCGATACGATTTGAATTTACGTCCTTCATAAATTACCGTTTCTCCTGGACTTTCTTCCACGCCCGCAAAAATAGAACCCGACATAATAGAACTTGCACCAGCAGCTATGGCTTTTACCAAATCGCCACTGTATCTAATTCCACCATCGGCTATGATTGGAACACCGCTTCCAGCAATTGCCTTGGCACTTTCATAAACAGC
>CAISTO010000162.1 GCA_903888395.1 uncultured Bacteroidota bacterium
CCAATTTCTAATTCTTTTAAAGGAGTTTTCCAGTTTGGATTGGTGCCATTTCCTCTTGGATAACGGATAGAAAAAGGACCAGCATTTTTATCTAAAGAAGCAGTATACATTAAGTTACGCAACTCTTCTTCATTCATGGGAGCGGAAACTACCATATTTGGAATACAACGCATAAACGGAACATCTATCATTCCATGATGAGTTTGACCGTCAGCACCAGCTAAACCAGCCCTGTCCATACAAAATACAACATGTAATTTTTGTAAAGCAACATCGTGAACCACTTGATCAAATGCACGCTGCATAAACGATGAATAAATGTTACAAAAAGGAACTAAACCTTGAGTTGCCAATCCAGCTGAAAAAGTAACTGCATGTTGCTCCGCAATTCCAACGTCAAAAGCCCTGTCTGGCATTGCTTTCATCATGATGTTTAATGAAGAACCAGAAGGCATGGCAGGAGTAATTCCTACTATTTTTTTATTGGCTTCGGCTAATTCTACTAAGGTATGTCCAAATACATCTTGATACTTTGGTGGCTGTGGAATTTCTGAAATAGTTTTATAAATTTCTCCTGTAACTTTATCAAATAAACCGGGTGCATGCCATTTGGTTTGATCTTTTTCAGCCAATGAATAACCTTTACCTTTTACGGTTACACAATGCAATAATTTAGGTCCAGGAATTTTCTTTAAATCATTTAATACTTTTACTAAATGGTTTACATCATGACCATCTACTGGGCCAAAATACCTGAATCTTAACGATTCGAACATATTACTTTGACTCAGTAAACTTGATTTCAAAGTATCGTGAACTTTACTAATTACATCACTTGAAAATTTACCAACTTTATCTAATTTATTTAAAGCTTTCCAAACGTCATCTTTAAATTTATTATAAGTTGGCGAAGTAGTTATATCTGTCAAATATTCTTTTAAAGCTCCAACATTTGGGTCAATGCTCATGCAATTATCATTTAAAATAACAATGATATTACTGTTTTCAACACCTGCGTGGTTTAAACCTTCAAAAGCCAAACCTGCAGTCATTGCACCGTCTCCAATAATAGCTATATGTTGTCTATCAAACTCCCCTTTTAAACGAGAAGCTACTGCCATTCCTAAAGCTGCAGAAATAGATGTTGAGGAATGACCTACACCAAAAGTATCATATTCACTTTCTGCTCTTTTAGGAAATCCTGAAAGTCCTTTGTAAACTCTATTTGTATAAAAATTATCTCTTCTTCCCGTAAGTATTTTGTGTCCGTATGCCTGATGTCCAACATCCCAAACCAATTGGTCGTATGGAGTATTAAATGCATAATGTAATGCTACTGAAAGTTCTACAACTCCCAAACTTGCTCCAAAATGCCCACCATAAACAGATACTGTATCAATAATATATTGACGCAAATCGTTGCAAACGTTCACTAAATCAGCTTCATTTACTTTACGTAAATCGGCTGGAAACTTAATTGGTTCTAAATATTGTCCGGCTTTTATTTCCATAACTCATTAACAAACGAAAATAATTGAATTTTGTTTGCTGTTTTTTATTGTGCTTTTATAAAATCGCAAAATAGTTGAATAAAATATCATTTTACAATGCTTTTTATTAGTCAATTAACAATTTTTGAGAATAAAAAACTTCCTCACTATTAATGGTAATAAAATGCATTCCTTTAGGTAATTCCGAAATATCAATAGCATTAATATTTGAATTTAAAGTTCTAACTAACAAAGTTTTACCTGTTAAATCTGCAATTCTAATCTCTGTATTTTTAGTGTTTAAGTTAAGGTTTTCAATTTGTAAAATATTTTTTGCTGGGTTAGGAAACACATTGAATAAGGGTTTGCCATTTAAATCATTGATACTATTTTTCCCTCCTACAACATAAAAGTCAATGACACTTGAATCCAATCTTTCAACTGGAAATGAAAGTCCTACTATTGAAATCCAAGAACGTACAAATACTTTAATTTCATAATGTTTAAAATGGTTAGAATCTGGTTTTCCTTCTAATAAAGCACAACCTTTTTCACCACCTTTCCAAGTACAATTTGGTTTATTACATGCCCAAGTAAATCCAACCGGAATATTTTTAATTAAATCTACTCTAGCCGAATCAATGGTAGCATTATAGTTTTGACCTGAGTAAAATATAACAGTATCTTTAGGCGTTTTAAAAGAAATAACAGTTGAATAATTGGTTCCTACAGTACCATCGGGGGCACGACTAGGGCTTATTCCATCTGTGTTCCAAGCTGGATCAGGAATGCATTGTGAGTATGTAGTAACAGTTGCTACCGAAAGTAGTATTAGTAAAAAAATCTTTTTCATGGTTTTTATTGTTTAGTTCAAATGTAAATAAGCTTTTGATATAAAATCAATTATTTTTTCTGTTGCGCCATTATTTTCTAAAATTTGTTGTTGCGCGTTGTTCCCAAATTTTTTTCTAATATCTTTATTTGCAATTAAAATATTCATGTTTAAATCAAATTCTGATTGATTTTTCACACTGATGGCAGCTTCATTTTTCACAAATTCAATGGCCTCAGGAAAATAATCTAGCTCATTTCCAAAAATTATTGCATTGCCAAAAGTAGCGGCTTCTAATATATTGTGCAATCCTTTTGGTTTAAATCCTCCACCAATAAATGATATATCTGCATATTTATAAATTTTACTTAGCATGCCAATATTGTCTATCAGCAGTGAATCGCAATTGGCAATTAAAGTTGCATTTGCTTTGCTAAATCTAATAATTTTTTCTGTTAAAATTGATTCAATAGCTACCAATTGATCTTCAAAAACAAAATGTGGCGCAATGATTATTTTAAGTTTTTGAGATTTGTATTTAGCTAAATAATTAGCTAATAATTGCACTTCTAATTCATAACTGCTTCCCAATACTAATAGTAAATTTTCACCTTTAAATTGATTGATCAAATCTACATTTTCAGTTACTTGCAAAGCATTATAAACTCTGTCAAATCTTGTATCCCCAGTAGTTTGTACATTTAAAATATCAATGCTTTCAAGCAATGTTTTACTTGATTTGTTTTGAGTAAAAATATAGTTGAAGTTTGATAAAATGTTTTTATAAAAAACTGCATATTTTTTAAAATAAACTTGCTTTGAATGAAAGCTAGCATCAATTAAAAAAGTAGGAATATTTTGTTTTTTAAGTTCATTTAAGTAAAAAAACCAAAAATCGTATTTAACCCAAAAAGCCAATTCAGGATTCAATAAAGCAATTAGTTTTTTTGCATTTTTATTAGAATCGTTTGGTAAATAAAAAATGAAATCTGCTACCGAATCATTTTTTCTAATTTCGTAACCCGAAGGTGAAAAAATAGTTACAATATATTTGTGGCTTGTAAATTCAATTTTTAATTTTTCAATAACAGGACGAGCTTGTTCAAATTCGCCTAATGAAGCCACATGAAACCAAATTGATTTCCTTGTATCGCCTTTTAAAGCTTGAGAAATATGGCTAAAAATGTTTCTTCTGCCATTTACAAATTGCTTTGCTCTTTTGTTAAAAGGAGCAATGATTTGTAGCAATAAAAAAAAAGAATTGATACTAATTACATAAAGAAAATAACCTATACAATTTAACATGTTTTTTTTAGTTAGCTCTAAAGTTAAACTCTTCTGTTTTTGAACTTAAATAAATGGGTATCATCCAAGCAAAACGAAATGCCGTATAATTATCTTGTTTTGAATTCAAATCATATTGGTGAGTATCGTAGTTATATTCACGTAAATTTTTAGTGTATGCTTGCGCAAAATCTAATCCAACATAAAAGTTTAAAAGCCTACTTTCAGAATGAAAATAATATCCAATAAACTGATTAGTCGCTAGTCCACCATGTAGCCTATCATAGCCACGTTGATTCTCTTCATTTAATTGAGCAACAGTATTTTGAGGAATATTAAAATTTAAATAATGCATTAAATAACCCGCACCAATTTGCAATAAAATACCATGGTTTTTATTGAACCTACTTACCGGAATTATTTTACCAATTCTACCAAAAGCAGTAAACCCTCTCATCGATAAATCAACGGTAGCTGGAGTTCCATTATTATCGTTAAAAGTATAATTATTACTATTGGTTAAATTTACCAAATCGGCAGTATTTTTCAAATTACTGGAAAGCATAAAACTACTTTCAGCACTAAATAACCAATTTGTTTGAGATTTATAATTAACACCAAAACCCAAACCGTGACTTACCCCATACATTTTTTCCCAATCACCATTAGGAAATTGCCCGTTATAAATAAATTGAAAATTGAAAATTTTATTGCTAAAATCATCTCCTTTTTTTTGAGCAAATACTACTGATTTTATAAAAATAAATAATATTAAAAGTGAAGCTTTAACTTTATTCGACATGAGAAATTTATTTGTAATGGTTTTTGTTTAAATTACTTTTAAATAATATTCCATTTGTTTTGCTAAAAAATACAAATCTTTATTACTGCCAGTATCTATAGTCATGTCAAATAATTGGGTGGCAAGGTTCATTTGAGCTCCTAATTGATATTTGGCTTTACTTAAAACCGAAATGCCTTGCAATGCCAATGTTTCTTCATTATAAATATTAAATAAAATATCAAATTTCATGTCTAAAAATCTTCCAATTTTATCAGGATCTGGTAAGTTAAAAAATGTAAGATTGGTGTTTAAAAATAATTCGCTGCTTATATGTGGAACACGCTTGTAAGGCATTTCTTTTTGGTTAATAAAACCAAGTAAATAAACCTTTTTACCCTCACTCCTTAATTCACTTGCAAATTGCTGAACTTTCTTTTCATTTTGCATGTCCTCGGCATTATAAATTATTCCAATTTCATTGGCTTTATCAAATGACATAAAAGCATGTTTTTCTTTTTTAGCTTTTATTAAATTGGCTAAAATAATTTTTCCAAAAAAATTCTTTATTTGATTGAACATATCTAAAATCAATTAATCATTAATAAGCAATTTTACATAAAAAAGTGGATTTCGCAACTTTGCTCTCAAATCTAAATCTTCAAACATGCAACTTATTGTTTCGCGAAGTGCTTTGTTTTTATTTGCTTTATTTACCACAAAATTAAATAGCCACGGGTATTTACAGAGTTTTTGCATGGTATGACTTAATTTTAATTCATCCCACTGTCTATCGTAAAAAGCTTTGTCGTATGTTTGATTAAATTCAGCACTAAAATTATTTTGTTTAATACAATTTTGAATGTGTGCAGCCGCTAACATTCCACTATACATGGCATTACCTATTCCTTCTCCAGTAAATGGATCAATTAAACTTGCTGCATCGCCAGTTAGCAGAAAATTATTGCCACTAATCACACGTTTTTTGCTGCCTAATGGCAATCCCCATCCTTGAATATTATTGACCAATTTTGCATTGGCAAAACGGTGTTTTATTTTAGGATTATTGGCAATTGCTCGCAACATATCTTCCTTTAAATTTACCTTTTTGGCACTTACCGATGAACTTAACATTCCCGCGCCAACATTGGCTTGGCCATTAGGTAATGGAAAAATCCAAAAATAACCAGGCAGCAATTCTTCTAAAAAATGAAGCTCAATAAAATTTTGATCATGTAGCTCGGTTACACCTTCATAATAAGCCCTGATACCCGCACAATAATGGTCATTATCTTTTTTTATAGCCGATAATTTTTTTGCCACTAATGAACGGTCGCCTTCTGCTCCTATGAGCATTTTTATATTTTTTATTTCAAATGATTCAATGTTGTTTTTTAGTTGAATTGTAATTCCATCATTCGTTTTAATTACATCTAATAATTCAGTTCCATCTAAAACATTTGCATAATTTTTATCTAATTTATTAAATAAACTGGCATCAAAATCAATGCGTTTACTAATAAATCCTGGTGCATGTGTTTCTTTACTTACATCCGATTTAAAAGGAATATCAATAGATTTACCATTTGGCGCAACAAATTTTACACCCCAACTTGGCATAAACTGATTACTGTTATTATTATAATCATCAATCATTTCAGGATTCAGCTGCTTCATTACATAAACTACTTTGCCGCTTAAAGCATCGCCACAAACTTTATCGCGTGGAAAAATAGCCTTATCAATGATGGTATGGGGAATTTTGTTTTTAGCTAAAAAAAGCGAAGTACTGCAACCCGCTGGTCCTGCTCCAATTATTACTATGTCGGTTGGTTTCATTTAGTGGGTTGCAATTTAAAAAAAAGTAACACTTTTTTTTGTTAAATAAATGCAATACTTATTTAGCTGTTAAAAGTAAACGTTTAAAAACAAAAAGCCATTGAACAAAAAATGTTCAATGGCTTTGCTATATTTTTATTTTAATTTATTAAAATGGTAAATCGTCTGAAGTGCTTTCATCACTACTAAACGACATGTTTGTAGGTGCATCAGTGTGATTGTTTTGTGGTGCACTTGGTTGAGTTGGTTGATTAGGAGGAGATCCCGCTGGTGTAACTTTCCAAGCATTTAAATTGGTAAAATATCTACCGTTATATTCTCTGCTTTCAGCATCAAAACTAACTACTACTTCTTGACCAATGCTATAAGGATTTTGGTCAATTTTATTTCCCATTAAACCAAACATTACCTTTTTGGGATATTGGTCGCCAGTTTCAATTAAAAACTCTTGTTTACTCCATTGGCCATTTTTACCTTCTCCAGTAACTAAAGGCATGTTTAAAATTACTTTTCCTTTCAAATCCATGCAGCAAATAAAAACTTTATTTTTTAAAAATTATTTAATGTGTAAAAGTTTTTTGAATAAATAATAATTGTAAAACTTGATATGATCGTACTACTTAATTTGACAAATTTGACAGCTTGAGTTTTATAGTATTGATTTACAATGTTTTTTATACCAAAAAATAACATTTAGAAAAATTTCAAAATGAATTGCATCAAAAATGTTATTAAATTATAATTTTTTTGCGAAAATTATTTTTTTGATTTAACATTGTATAAATAAATAAATAAATACTATGGAAAAAATTTACAAAACAATTCTCTTTATATTATTCATTGTTTCAATAAATAATATAAACGCACAGATTACGCTTGTTGCCTCATCTGGCACTTCAACCGGAAGTTACACTACACTAAAAGCTGCCATTGATAATATTAACAATGGAACTCACCAAGGCGATATTGTAATTAAAGTTCATTCAAATACTGCTGAAACTGCAGCCATTTCATTGGATTCAAATGGCAATGGTGGTATTACATTTTATTCATCTGTTTTAATCAGACCTGCTGATTCTGCTACAGTTACAAAGATTGTTTCAGGTTCAATTAGTGGAGCTATTTTGTTTAATTATCAGGGGGCTGATAATATTACCATTGATGGTCGACCATTGGGTTTAGGAAGTGCTAAATTATTGGAGTTTCAGAATACTTCTACTACTCTCAGTTCTACTGTGTTTAATTACATAAATGGAGCATCTGATAACTGTATCAAATACTGTAATGTTACTTGCTTTATTCAAACAGTTACAACCAATCCAATTTATTTTAACAATTCAATTGCTACCAATGGTAATATGAACGATAGTGTATTATACTGCAATATTTCAGGTGGAAGAAACTGTATTTACGCTTTAGGAACTGTTGCCAATAGCATGGATAATATTATTATTAAAGGTAATAATTTATTCAATTTTGGTCTTTATGGTGTTTATGTTGCCGCTGTTAAAAACTTTACTATTGATTCAAATAATATTTATCACACAACAGCAACATCAAATACCAATCCTATTGGACTTTTTATTAGCGCAAATTGTGATGGATATAATGGAACTATTACTAAAAACAGAATTTATGATTTACAAACTACAGCTACAGCTGGTCTTTATGGTATATATGTAAGTGCTACATTAGCTACACCCTCGGTAACACCTGTTATAAATTGTTACAACAATTTTGTTTCGCTTACCCAAAATAGTGGAACTTGTTCTGGAGTTTTTGGATTGTATTTTTTAGGTTCCACTCCTGCTATTTGTAGGTTTGTAAATAACAGTGTAAGAATTGGTGGTACGCATACTGGCGGAACAGCTGGAGGTGTTGTTTCCTATGGTTTGATTAAAACTAACACATCAACTGGTTCAACTTTTGTAAGTAGAAATAATGTATTTATTAATAATAGAACTGGTGGAACTACAGGTATATTCCATACAGGATTTAGAATTCAATTAACTGCAATGGTAGGAATTTTGGATATTGATTATAATAACTATTGGGCCACCGGAACAGCAGGAAGTGGGCCGTTTCCTGCTACTTGGGGAAATAGTTTATTTGCACAAACTGGTCTTGTAGGTTATCAAGCCGCTGCAGCTGCCACACTTACGGGTTTAGAAGTTAACTCTACATTTAATAATGTAAACTTTATAAGTAACACTAATTTGACACTTACAGGAACTTCAATTAATAATTATATTGTTATGGGTTGCCCGCGTTCATCATTGGTTCTATCAGATATTTTTGGAACTACTAGGGGAAATCCAACATATAGAGGCGCACATGAATCTACTCCGTTTAATAATTTAAAAGATGCTGCCGTTCAAGAAGTTTATTCTTTGGGCAAATTGCCTATTC
Source organism: uncultured Bacteroidota bacterium (assembly GCA_903888395.1). Taxonomy (GTDB): domain Bacteria; phylum Bacteroidota; class Bacteroidia; order UKL13-3; family UKL13-3; genus JAAFJM01. Next base: position 8,636 of record CAISTO010000162.1, read on the forward strand.
CTTATGCAAACCCTCATAGTGTAAGTGCAAATATTAGAAATACTGGAATTGATACTTTATTTGCCCAAAAAGTAAAATTAACAATTGCTGGCTCTAACTCTTTTGTCGATAGTTTATACATTGACACTATAGCGCCAGGATTATCAAAAACAGTAAAATTTAATTCATTTAATTATGTAAACTTAGGAATAAGCACTGCCACTGTAACTGTTCCAAACGATAGTACCAATTCAAATAATAGCAAAGTATATAATCAAATAATTACAACAAGTACTTATGCCTATGCCGATCCAACCATTCCAGCACTTGGTGGAGTTGGATTTAATGGCGGAACTGGCGATTTTGTGGCTAAATTTCCATACACTGGATTTAATTCAATTAATCAAATTGGTGTAAATATTTTTTCTGGAGGACAAACTATAAAAGTAGGAATTTGGGATACTTCATCTACAGGCGGACCAGGAACATTACTTTGGTCATCACCAAGTTTTACAACTGTAACAGGTGCAAACACAATAATTGTTAACCCACCAGTAGCTGTAACTGGAAGTTTTTGTGTGGGAGTTATTCAATTCAATACCACTAACTCATCATTTGGATATCAAAATGAAAACCCAATAAGAAGCGGAACATTTTATTATACAGCTCCAACTGGAGGAACTACTTGGACTGATTTTGGAAGTAATAATTCAGCCTTTCGTTTCATGATTGAACCTCGTTTGCAAGTAGCTGACGATATTGGTTTAGCAAGTATTGACCAACCTTGCGCAGCAGTAATGACAGGTAGTTCGGCCATTGCTCCGCAATTTAAAATTACTAATTATGGTTTAAATAGTCAATCAAGTTATATTGTTCGTTCACAAATTACTGGTCCTGTAAATTCAACTACAGCCGATACTTTATCATTATTTTTAGCAAGTGGTGAATCTGCAACAATTAATGCTGCAACTTTATTTAATCCAACAACTCCTGGAACTTATACTATAAAAGCATGGACACAATTAACTGGAGATTTGGAAAGAAATAACGATACCATTACTTATTCTTTTACTGTAGTAACTCCATCAATTGTAAACACTTCAAACAACGGTTTAGAATTTAGTGGAACTCAATATTTACAAACTAATGGTGCTAAAACTTTAAATATTACAACTGAAAAATTAACATTAGAGGCTTGGGTTAATAAAACAGCAAACTTTAACGATAACTATATTGTTAGTAAAGATTCAACTACTAGCATTTCACAATACTCATTTTATATTTCTGCTGCTGGATATTTAGTATTTAAGTTAAATTCTTCTATTGCTGTTGATTCGGTTATTGCAAATGTAATATTCCCAACAGGCGTATTTACTCATGCTGCGGCAACTTATGATGGTGTTACCATGAACATTTATCAAAATGGAAATTTGGTAGGTTCAAAAGCTATGTTTGGCACCATTGTAGGTAATAAACAACCTGTATTTATAGGAAGATCGTTAAGAACAAGCACTGGCTTTTTAGTTGGTTCTATTGATGAAATAAGAATTTGGGACACTTGTAGAACAGCCCTTCAAATTAGAAGAAACATGCA
>CAISTO010000163.1 GCA_903888395.1 uncultured Bacteroidota bacterium
AGTTGGGATAAAAAACTGTTTGAAAAGAAATCGTTTGGCGATGATAAATTTTCTGACAGTCCACGTAAACCAAGCAATAGCCGTTCGTTTAGTAAAGACAAGTCAGAAGGTGGTTGGGATAAAAAACCGTTTGAAAAGAAATCGTTTGGCGATGATAGATTTTCTGACAGTCCACGTAAACCAAGCAATAGCCGCTCATTTAGTAAAGATAAACCTGCAGGAAGTTGGGATAAAAAACCGTTTGAAAAGAAATCGTTTGGCGATGATAAATTTTCTGACAGTCCGCGTAAACCAAGCAATAGCCGTTCGTTTAGTAAAGATTCGTTTGATAAAAAACCTTATAAAGGCAAAGATGATTTTGAGTCAAAAGGCAAAAAATCATATCATAAAAAAGACAATAACGAACCTGAAAAAGAAGAAAGAACTTACCAATCGAAACCAAAAAATATTGAAACCAAAGAATATTTTAGCAAACGAGGAATATCTGAAGATGCAACTCCATTAAAAAGTAAGTCGAAAAGAGGAGAAACTGAAATTAAAAGCGTAAGAAAAAGAAACGATGTAGCCGAAAAGAACAAAGGAGTTAATAAAAAAACTGCTGAACAGGATTTAAATTTTGGTGAAATTCGTTTGAATAGATTTATTGCAAATGCTGGAATTTGCAGCCGTAGAGAAGCTGATACATTAATAACTGCAGGATTGGTGAATATTAATGGAACTGTGGTTACCGAAATGGGGTACAAAGTAAAAGCAGGTGATGACATTAGGTACAACGGACAACGATTAAACGTAGAAGACAAGGTTTATATTATTATGAATAAACCAAAAGATGCCATTACAACTGCCATTGACCCAGAAGGAAGAAAAACAGTTTTTGATTTAATAGAAGGAAAATTAGCACAAAGAGTATTTGCGGTAGGAAGATTAGATAGAAATACTACTGGAGTACTTTTATTAACTAATGATGGTGATTTAGCTCAACGCTTAATGCACCCAAAATTTGATGTAGAAAAAGTATATGTAGCCACCTTAAACAAACCTTTAACCAAAGCCGATATGTGGCAAATGGCAAGTGGTTTGGAATTAGAAGATGGGCCAATAAAACCTGATGCCTTAGCATATTCTGACGAAGAGAAAAAAGACATTGTTGGAATTGAAATTCATAGTGGAAGAAACAGAATTATTCACCGCATGTTTGAGCATATGGGTTACTTAGTTGACAAATTAGACCGAGTGGTTTATGCAGGTTTAACCAAAGCCAAACTAAAACGTGGCGAATGGCGTGAACTAAACGATAAAGAACTAAAAGCATTAAGAAAACACGTAAAAATTGGATAATAAAAAAGCCTCGAAATTTTCGAGGCTTTTTTATTTAACATAAATAAATATTTATCCTATAAAATGAACCATTTTGGTTTCACCTACCAATTCTACTTTGGTTAATCCATATGCTGCTAAAGCTTTCATGGCTTTGTCCCATTGCTTACCACTTAAACCCGCTACCAATTGTTTCAAATCAGACAAAGGCATGCTAACAGCTGGTTTTAAAACTGCTAAAATTTGTTTTTCTTCATCAGTAAGTTCTAATTGAATTTTCTCCGGACGCATTTGAGGAAAAAACAATACATCTTGAATTGAATGTTGGTTGGTCATTAACATAGCCAAACGATCAATACCAATTCCAATTCCTGCCGTTGGTGGCATTCCATATTCTAAAGCGCGTAAAAAATCATGGTCAATAAACATGGCTTCGTCATCGCCACGTTCCATTAATTTTACTTGCTCTTCAAAACGTTCACGTTGATCTAACGGATCGTTTAATTCAGTATAAGCATTGGCTATTTCTTTACCATTTACCATTAATTCAAAACGCTCCACTAAACCTTCTTTACTTCTGTGCTTTTTGGTTAACGGACTTAACTCAACTGGATAATCAATAATAAAAGTTGGTTGGTCAAAATTACCTTCGCATTTTGCGCCAAATATTTCATCAATTAATTTACCCTTTCCCATGCTGTTATCGGTTTTGATATCCATTTGCGCACAAGCAGCCACTAATTCAGCTTCGTCCATATTGGTTACATCAAAACCAGTAAAATCTTTAATGGCATCATAAATAGGAATGCGTTTAAAAGGTGCTTTAAAATTCAACACTTTTTCGCCCACTGTTACTTCGGTAGTTCCATGCATTTCCATTGCAATTTTTTCTAATAATTGCTCAGTAAAATCCATCATCCAATTGTAATCTTTGTAAGCTACATAAAATTCCAATACGGTAAATTCAGGATTATGCGTTCTGTCCATTCCTTCGTTACGAAAATTTCTACTGAATTCATACACAAAATCAAAACCACCAACGATTAAGCGTTTTAAATATAATTCATTAGCAATCCTTAAATAAAATTGGGTATCCAATGCATTATGATGGGTCATAAATGGCTTTGCAGCTGCACCACCAGGAATGTTTTGCAACACTGGAGTATCTACCTCTAAAGCGCCATTGTTATTTAAAAAATCACGAATGGTTTTTATCATCACACTGCGTTTAATAAAAGTATCTTTTACATGTGGATTTACAATTAAATCGGCATAACGTTGGCGATAACGAAACTCAGGATCAGTAACTGCGTCAAATGTTTCACCATCTTTTTCTTTAACAATTGGAAGTGGCTTAATGGATTTACTTAACATTTGCAAAGTTTTGGCATGTAAGGAAACCTCACCTGTTTTGGTGGTAAACATATAACCTGTTATGCCAATAATATCACCTATATCCACTAATTTTTTAAATACGGTATCATATAAAGTTTTGTCTTCATCAGGGCAAATATCATCTCTACGAACATATACTTGTAATTTTCCCGCACTGTCTTGCAATAAAACAAAACACGCTTTTCCCATATCGCGAACACTCATTACACGGCCAGCAAATGTAACGTGTTTCATTTCTTCACTTTCCAAATCTGCGCTATACTTTTCTGTTGCCTCAGTTGATAAATGAGAAACAGGAAATAAAGCCGGTGGAAATGGATCAATGCCCAAAGCACGAATGTCTGCTAGTTTTTGTCTGCGTAATAATTCTTGTTCGCTGTGTTGAATAATCATAAATAAATAATTGCTATTTTTTTAAAGAGGTGCGAAAATAACATTTTGAGCGCTTAAAAGAAATAATTAATATATAATGTTAAAACAAAAAAAGAAAGGTTATGTTTGATAAATAATATGTATTTACATGCCATCAATTATTTAGCTTTTTTATTAATTATTATATCTCTTATGTTAATCATAGATATAATAATAAACTTTAAAAAACCTACAGATCTAAAAATAATATTAATATTAAT
>CAISTO010000164.1 GCA_903888395.1 uncultured Bacteroidota bacterium
CCTGTTTTTACTTTTGCACCCAAAACATTTAAAATACTATAAATCCCGAAATAAGTTCTGTTAATGTATAAAGCATGTTGTGAACCTCTTCCTTCCTTGCTTTCACGCAGTTCTTTCATATTGGTAACTTCTTCGCCTAAGGCGTAAATGCTATCAATATAATCGTTGTTACTAAAGTCAAATTCATCGGTGGCAAAAGGTTTGCTTAACAATGTTGTCATTTTAATAAATGCATCTGTAATTACATCTTGCGTGCGTTTATCGTCTTTATCACTTACTATTTGTTGCTGAATCATGATACGATTTACAATTTCATCACTTTTCAAAATTTCAGGAACTAACAATGCAAAATAATTGTAGTAAAAATCTTCAGGAATTTCCTTCACACAACCAAAATCAATGATTCCTAAAGTTCCATTTGCATTCATTAAAAAATTTCCTGGATGTGGATCGGCATGTACCGCTTTTTGCTCATGTACTTGCATGTCGTAAAAATCCCACATAGCTTGCCCAATTTTATTTCGTGTTTCTTGACTCGGATTTGTTTTCAAAAACTCTTCCATGTGTTCACCTTCTAACCAATCCATTACCAACACTTTGTTGCTTGAATATTCGGGATAATAATTGGTAAATTCTACGTTTGGAATGTGTTTGCAAAGCATCGAAATTTCTTGGCTACGTTGCAATTCCAAATCGTAGTTGGTTTCTTCCAATAACTTACTTTCTACTTCAATAATGTATTTTTCAAATTCTTTTTCGCTCAAACCAATTAACCTAAAAGCAATGGGTTTTACCATTTTTAAATCACTTTTGATGCTTTCAGCAACGCCAGGATATTGAATTTTAATGGCTAATTTTTGTCCGTCTTTTGTAGCCTCATGCACTTGCCCAATGCTAGCAGCACGGGTTGATTGCATGTTAAAAGTATCAAAAATTTGTTGAGGTGTTTTACCAAATTGCTTTACAAATGTTTGAACTATTAGCGGACCAGAAAGTGGAGGAGCAGAATATTGTGCCAAGGCAAATTTATTGGTATAAGCCCTTGGCAAAACATTTTTTTCCATGCTTAACATTTGCGCTACTTTTAAAGCCGAACCTTTCAATTCACTCAAAGCATTATAAACATCTTCGGCATTATCTTCATGTAATCGATCTTTACTTATGCTTGGATCAACCATTTTTTTAGAATAATGCTTAATATAATTTCCACCTATTTGTGCGCCAGTTTTCACAAAGCGCATGGCACGTTCTACTTTTGTTGAAGGAATTGAATGTTGTTCCATTGATGATTTGGTTTCTGCCACAGATTACACAGATAACACAGATTTTTTATTTTGTTTGTTGCTGTTTTTTTTATTGTAAATCCAGATTTCACAGATTACTTATTATTTTATCAGTCGCTGAGCTTGTCGGGGCCTTGCCAGAGATTCAATATATTTTTCAATAGAATACTACTAAATTTTTTCTTTGTAATCTGTAAAATCTGTGGCAGTATCTTACCTGTTTTGGAACAAAAATTTTCCAAAATCTAGTGCAGCATCTAAAGCTGATTTGCCCATTAAATCGAAAGCTAAATTAACGGAACGTTCAATAGATTCGTCAGTTTTTTCAAAACTTTTGCTATTGTCATTTAACCAAAAGGCAAATACAAACAAAAAATTCAACCATAAGCCACTCACATATTTTTCGTCTAAATATTTACGTTCTTGAATTTCATTGGTACTAATACCTTCTGATAAAACCGGTTTCATTTTATCGGTAAAAACCGTGTGTAATTCATTCAAATATTTTGGCCAACGAGGTAGTTTTACCAAATCACGGTTTTTTAAATATACAGCAAAACTGCGGTAGTTTTTGGCTTCTTCAATGTAAGCAAAAAATACTGCTAACACTTTTTCACGAGAGGAATAATCAGTCCAAGGCGCTGAATCGGCACAAGCTGAAAATGCATTTTCGAACCAAATTTTATAAATATCTGCTTCTAAACTTTCCAAACTTGAATAATGATTGTAAAATTCTTTTTCATCCATGCCAACAGCTTTGGCAAACAGGTAAACACTTTCTGGAGTTTTATTATGCTCCAATGTGTGGTTCATGTATTGTTTTATTAAATCGTTGCTCATGTAAATATTGACAAACAATAATTAAATAAGTTTTAGAAACTAAGAAAAGTTTGAAAATTGGTTAAATAGTTTAGAAATTTTTAATTTTTAATAATTCTGTAAGGATAAGGAGGAACCTAACTATATGAGTTCAATTTTACTTTCTTTAAAAATAAAAAAACTTTTACAAAAATTATTTGTTCTTAAATAGGAATGATTATCTTTTAGATAGTATTTTTAAATAATTTACAACATTAAATGGCACATTTTTTTAGAGAAAAATTAAAAGAAAAAGGACTTAAAGTTACACCGCAACGGGTTGCCATATATGAGGCAATTGTTAATTTAAAAAACCACCCAACTGCAGAAAATGTAATTGAGTACGTAAAAACGAATCATCCAAATATTTCGGTTGGAACAGTATATAAAGTATTAGATTCTTTGGTTGAGCATGAACTTTTAAAGAAAGTAAAAACAGAAAAAGACATCATGCGTTACGATGCTGTTTTATCAAATCACCATCATTTATATTGTATAGAAACTGAAAGAATTGAAGATTATGAAGATGAAAATTTAAACGAAATGATTAGTAATTATTTTAAAAATAAAA
>CAISTO010000165.1 GCA_903888395.1 uncultured Bacteroidota bacterium
ATCAAATAAATAACTCCAATGAGCATAAAACTAAACTCAGTTATCATTCTATATTTTTGATTAGTGAGTTTGGTAAAATGAAGCAAATGAATTGCAAAGCAACAAATAAAACCGATAGACAAAAACACTGAAAATTGGAATTTTATGAGCAAATAACTTGCTAAAAAATAAAGTAAAATTAGCAACAAATTTGATAGTTTTTGTCCAATAACATTCGAAATATTTTTAACTTGTAAATCCTTGTCGGTATTGGTTTCACGAATGGAAATTTGGAGTAAATTAATTAAAGCCAACACAAATAATTGCATGCAAAATGCAATGATAAAAAATTGAGTAAACAAACTTTTTTCATTAACTACATACGGATAAAAACAAATTCCTCCAGCATAGATTATGGCTGCAAAAAACTCTTTGATGAACCATTTTATTTTAAAATAATTGAGCAGAAAATAAATGATGCAAGTCAAAACGATCCAAATACTTTTGGTTAAATGATAAAAACTGAAATATTTTATTACCAAAATTGTATTTGTCAAAATAATAAGCGCTGCAATAATTTTAAAAGTAGTTTGATGTTTTTGAATAAAAGTATGTCGTTCACTTATTACAGCGTTATTTTTTAAAGCATCTAACAAATGATCGAAAAAATAAATAAGCCAAACAGTACTAGGTAAAATAAAGAACCACGCCAATGTTGGTTTTACGTGAATTTGAAAGCACAAAGGCAGCATTAAACTGATAACACCCAAGCAAATATCGAAACTGCCCCAATGCAAAAAGTAAATTAAGTTTTTTAGCTTGCTAATCTTCATTTATACTTGCACAAATGTTACGTTTAAAATTCACAATTTTTATACTATTTTTTTGGGGAGTAAATAACTTACAAGCCCAAACCGATGAGGAAGTAATTCCTTATGTAGAGCCTAAAGGTACGAGTAATTGGTTTTTGGAATTTGGTGGTGCAGCATTGTTATGGAGTGCCAATTACGAAAAATATTTGTACCGAAACTATAACCATTCATTTACCTTAACTGGCAGAATTGGTTTTGGTTATTGTCCCATTGAATATCGATTGTTGAACAGTGTTTATTTGGATCAAAATTCAGTGGCCATGCCTTTTACTTCAAGCATTGTTTTGGGAAAAGGCAAAGAAAAACTAGAAATTGGTGCGGGTTATACTTTAGCAACTAAAAACTTTATTGACAGGGATGTATTTCCTACAGTTATTTTTGGTTTCAGGGTAGTTGATAATAACAAAGTACTACTAAAAATTGCGTATACACCTTTCTTCCGCGATGAAAAATTCATCAACTGGTTTGGTGCAAGTTTGGGAAGAAATTTTTAATTATGAAGCCACAGATTACACAGATTTCACAGAAATGACTCTGTAAACTGCTTTAAAATCTATATATATTATTAATCAACAAATCAACTAATCAACAAATCAACTAATCTCCAAATCAACTAATCTCCAAATCAATAAATCTCCAATTCTCCAAATCAATCAATCAACAAATCTCCCAATCCTTTAATATCCATGCAAAAGGCTTATCAATTTTACTTAGAAAAACTTCAAACTATTTATAATTTGGACGAAGCAAAAGCCATTGCAAATAATGTGTTTGAGGAAGTAATGTTGGTAAAATCACATCAAATAAAAATATTAAATATTGATTTAAGTGAGGAAGAAGAAGCCAACTTAATGGATATTTTGGAGCGACTGTTAACCCATGAACCCATTCAGTATATTTTAGGAAATGCTTGGTTTTATGGCAACAAATTTTCAGTTACTCCAGATGTGTTAATACCCAGAAGTGAAACTGAAGAATTGGTGGAATTGGTAATTGGAAGGATAAAAGAAAACTTTAAAAATGAAAATCCTAACTTTCAATTAATTGATATTGGAACTGGTTCGGGTTGTATTGCCATTTCACTAAAATTGGCTTTACCACAATGGAAAGTATTTGGACTTGATAAAAGTAATAATGCCTTAACCATTGCAAAGCAAAATGCTAAAAGTTTAAATGCTGATGTGCAATTTATTGAAGACGATATTTTAAATATTCAACAGCGGGAAACTACCCAATTTTTTGATGTGATAATCAGTAATCCGCCATATATATTGGAACAGGAGCAACTTACTATGAGTAAAAATGTTTTGAGTTTTGAACCTCTAGAAGCACTTTTTGTAGCCAATAATAGTCCGCTCATTTTTTACGAAGCCATTGCTAATTATGCTATGCAATATTTGAAGAAAGATGGTTTTTTGTTTTTTGAAATCAACCAAGTTTTTGGAGCGGAAATGCTTAAAATGTTGGCAGATAAAGGATTTTTGGAAATAGCATTATTGAAAGACATCAATCAAAACGATAGAATGATTAGTTGTAGAAAAGCTTAGATATAAATTAAATTTTCTTTTGTGAAATTGTTTCTTTTAACTCTTCTATTTTTTTATTTTTTCGTGATACCTTTTCTTGCAAATCTTTGATTTGATCTTCTAGTTGTTTGATTACTTTCACTTGATGATGTATTAAGGTTTCATTTTTTAATAACATTTCTTCCAGTAGTTTAATTCTTTCTAAATAAACAACTGTAAATAAATCCCCATTTAAGTCGGAGATAAAATAGCCAATTGGAGTTTTTAAAACCTGAGTTAATAGATATAATATTTCAATGACTAAACTATCTGAACCATTCTCTATTCTTGACAATGCCGATTGTGAAATACCCAATTCTATGGCTAAACTTTCTTGTTTGTAGCCTATTTCGTGGCGTTTGGTTTTTATTTTTCTGCCAATTTCTATATTTATTTTTGTCATATTATTAATAATATTCAAATATGCATATTATATTCGTATTAAACATAAATTATTCATATATGAATAATTTATCCATATATGAATAGGATTATTTAATTTTAACTCTCAAAATTGCTAGCACAAAACCCAACTAATTTAGCTGCAGTATAATTGAGTATAGGTTTTATTATTTTTATTTTATTAACCTTTCGATTTATCGGAATTAAAATTTCAGCAGGTTTTTACAACCGCAAAAAATGTATGAAAAAAATAGTAATTTTATCGTTAAGCCTAATTGGTTTAACAATGATGTCGTTTAAAAAAAATGACGGTAATGGAAAAGTCGATTTATTAGCTAATGGGAATTATTATATTCCTTTAAAAAATTCAATTTCTTTAGAAGATAAAGAAAGAATTATGGAACTAGATGCGAAGGAAAAGGCTATTATGATAGATGCAGAAGGTGCAAAACAAAAAAAGGAGAAGACAGAAACAAGAATTTTTACTAAATCAATAAATTTAGTTAATTTTTCAGAAACAATTGTTACAACTAAAACATGGGTTGTTTCTCCAGAGGTAAAAGCAGAAATTAATGAATTAATGGCAAAGTATTTATAAAAAGATTACTCAAGCAATAGTTTTATTTTTTAAAGCTATTGCTTGAATAACAAAATCATAATGAAATCAAATAAATTATTTCTTATCACTTATATTGTTTTGTTTTTTACACTTACTACTTTAGTTAATATAAGGGGTATAATTTCAACATACTATGATTTCTATGGTAAAAAGCAGTTGTTAACTCAAAACTTAATTTATAATAAATTGAGTTTTATAGACAATAATTTATTTATAAATACTATAAAAACTTATACAGGTTTAGAAACAGGATATGGATTTTTCGCTCCAAATGTTGCTAGTGATTTTAAAATAAAGTTTACTTTTATAGATTCTAATAATCTAATTATAAGTACAAAGTATCAAATTTCCTTAAAAAGTAAAACATCTATTCAAAGAGTAAATTCGGCTATGACAATGTTTCTCAATTATGAAAATCAAGATACTAGTGATTTTGATTATAAAAAAAATGCAATATTTATGAAAGGACTTGCAATTAATGAATTGAAAAAAAACAATAATATGAAGAAAGTTATATGTGAATTATTTTTATATCATAAACCTTTACTTTCTCAAATTAAGTCTAAAGAACTTTCCAATGAAAAACATCTACTAATAAGAAGAAAAATATATGATAGAAAAGATATTAGTTCTTGGGAATAGTTGGTTTTTTAATCAAAGAAAAGAAAATTTCAATTTTATTTTCTTTTTTAGAATAATGGTTGGTTTTTTTTTACTTTTAGATTTTGTTTTAATTATTCCAGATTATAAAGAACTTTTTGGCATTCATAGTTTGATACCCTCAGAGGTTTGTAATTTATATAATAGTCCAACAACTATAACAACATTTAAAGTTATTAACTTTATTAATGTAAAAGAAGAATACTATGTTATTTTCTTTTTTATCATATATATAATACTTTGCATAGCATTAATATTAGGATTTTATACAAGAAGAATTTCCTTTTTATTGATTATTCTACATACTTCTTTCTATTATAATAATCCAAATTTTATGTATGGCTATGATTATTTTATAAGTATGTCACTTTTTCACTTATTAGTATTCCCATCTCAATCGTTAATTAATTATTTATTTTATAGAAGAATACTTCAAATACATCTAATAGTTGCATATTTTTTTTCTGGATTCGATAAATTACTAGGTTATAATTGGAGGAATGGTGAAGCAATTTGGAAGGCAATTACATTGCCAAGTTCTAATAATGATTTTAGAATCAATTTTGATTCACTTTTAAATTTTAGTACAATATTTCCAATTTTATCTTGGTCAGTTATAATTCTTGAAATGTTTTATATATTAATAATGATAAAAAAAGTAACAAATTACTGGTTATTTTTTATTGTATTGATGCATTTAGGAATTGCAATTGCCTTAAATTTATACCTTTTCTCAGCAATTATGATAGTTTGGAATTTAGCAGCTTTCTATAATTTTAACCCAACAAAACAACTAACAAAATGAAAAAACTTACGCTGTTTTTATTAATAAATATTATAACTATCATTTCTTATTCTTCAAACATAGATTTGAAAGGATTAGATTCATTATTTAATAATTTAAATAATAATGGATTGGCTATGGGTAGTGTTTCAATTGTAAAAAGTGGTAAAACAATTTACAATAAAATTTTTGGCAAAATTGGAAATGATATCAATGGCAATGAAATTAAACCAAATGAAAATACAAAGTATAGAATTGGAAATATTACTGAAACTTATACTGCTGTATTGGTCTTACAACTTATTGAAGAAAATAAGTTAAACTTTTCAGATAAACTATCTAAATATTTTAAAAATATTCCAAATTCAAATAAAATTACTATTGAATATTTACTCTGGCATAGTAGTGGACTTTTTAATATTAATAAATATTTAGACATAGATGAGTGGAAATCTGATCAACAAAATCAAATTTTCATTTTGAATAAAATTACGAATGTAAAGCCAGAATATTTACCCAATAAAGATGAATCATATTCCCCCGCAGATTATTATTTATTGGCACTTATTATTGAAAAAATTTGTAACAAACCCTATAGCGAAGTATTAAACGAAAGAATAGTTAAAAAATTAAATCTTGAAAACACTTATTCTGATACTTATTCAGAAATAGAAAAAAATGAAGCAAAATCTTTTGTAAAAAGTGAATTCAAATGGATTGAGGCAAAAGAAAGTAATTTAAATAATTTTATAGGCTCACTTTCTATTGTTTCTAGTACAAGTGATATTTTATGTTTTTTAGAAAGCTTATTTTCTGAAAAACTATTATCTACAATAAGCCTAAAGAAAATGCTAAGTATAGAAGAGAATTACGGTATGGGTATAAAAACAAAAAAAATCAATAATAAAATTGGTTATGAAGTTATTTCCAATTTGGATAAAACTTTTGCTTCATTTACCTATTTGCCGTCAGAAAACTTGACAATTGTTTGTTGTTTAAATGGAAATTCATTCACACCACTATTAACTGATTTTATAATAAATTTTTGTGATGAAAGTAATCTAAATATTCCCAAGTGTAATTATGTTTCTAATAATTTAAAACAATTAAATGATAAAATTTTAAAATATGGAAATGTAATCATAGATAGTTTAAAAAATGATAGTTTTGGTATGCAAGTATGTGTTTTTAAAAATGGCACTTTTTTAAAATTAAATTTTGGAAATGCAAAACCAAATAAATTAGTAGATAGTAACACCATATTTGCTGTGGGGAGTTCTAGTAAACTAATTACAAGCACATTAATTTTTCAAGCTGTCGAAAAAAAATTAATTTATTTAAATCAGCCGATTTCTGATTTTTTTAAATCAAAATATTTGAAAAATATAACCATTAAAAATTTGCTCACACATTCATCTGGATTAAACGAAATCGTGAATGATAAAAATATAGGTAAAATTATACTTAAAAGAGCTCTTTTTAAAACCAATCATAAGCTAGTTACTATTAATCTTTTAAAATATATCACAAAGCCTCAAAAGCAGCCCAATATTCAATTTGAATATTGTAATACCAATTATATATTATTGGCATATATACTTGAAAAAATATATCATAAAAAGTATTTTGAAGTTTTAGATGATGAATTGTTGAATCCATATAAATTAGATAATATTTATTCACTTACAAAAGTGAATGTTCCAAATATGTCTCAACCATATTCAAATAATCAAAATGTAAGTAGATTTTTTTGCGATGAATATTATAATAATTTTACCATTGGCGCGGGATCTTTAAGTGCAAATGCTTTTGGATTAACTAATTTTTTAAATAAATTGTTTATTGAGAAATCAATTCTTTCCGATTCCTCTATTAAAAACATGGAAATGTTTAATAACAACCCAAATTTTCAATATGGAATGGGATTAATTCAATCAAATTATAGGGGTATTAATTTTTATGGTCATTCAGGCGATCATTTTGGATATGCTTCTAGAAACTTCTATAATTCTTATGATAACACTATTATAACAATATTGTATAACACATATACAAATCCAAAAATAGAAAACCTTACTGAAAATTTTATTTATAACTTTTATTTTGAATAAGATCATGAAAGGAATTGTAATAATCTATGATGATAGGTGTTCAGTATGTTGTTGGTTTATTGAGTTATTTAAAAAAAATATTATAAGAAATATTGAATGTTTTTCAGTAAGAAGTATTGAGGCAAGGACACTTTTGAGACAAAATAATATTCAATTTATAGAATTGAATACCATTTTTGTAATTGAAAACGCCATTGTTTATAAAAAATCTGATGCGTTTTTTTTATTAATAAAGAACTCGAAATATCCACTTAGATTTTTTATAATTTTTAATGTTTTACCCGTTAATACATTAAATTTTTTTTACAATGTGTTTTCTAAAAACCGATATAAAATAAGTAAATTTTTTACATTCAATCTCAATGAAACCAATAATTTTATTTAGCTCATTGTTTATATTTCTTTTTTTTAAAAGTAGCCTTGGCAAATCCCCCGATTGCAATGGGTTTAACTTTTGTAATGTATTAATAAACAGCAAAGGAATTGATGGGGCTCCTAACTGTAATTGTGTTTCAGGTGATGATTATTGCGGAGGAATAATTATTTCGACAGGTGATATATGCAACTCAAAATTGAAATGTACATCTGTAAGTGGATGTGGATTGTTTTGGCGCCATAGTTGCAATGGAACTTGTCAAGTTGATCAACCATCAAAGGGCCCAGCATCAATTGGATACTAATAATTAGTTGGTTACAAAAAAAATCATTTATATTAAAATTATGAGAAACTTTAAAACAAATAAAAAGGTAAAAATAACCTTGATATTATTTTTCAATATTACATTTCTTTTAAGCGGATATTTTAATTGGCCTATACAGTTTAGTATAAATGCATTTTCTATTTTAGTAATTTTGCATTTTTTAAAAAATGATAATTTATATTATAAACTTTTATTA
>CAISTO010000166.1 GCA_903888395.1 uncultured Bacteroidota bacterium
CGATGATGAATTTGTAAATAATCCTGATCCAAGCGTTCTCCATGAACCTTTAGTTACAGCACCGCTGATATTTCCAATTAAAGAAACAGTGTCATTACTTGAACAAACTGTTTGATCTAATCCCGCATCAGCAATTGCTAACTGATTAATCGTTAATACCATTGTATCATTTACAGTTTGGCATGTGTTACCGGGGTCAAAGTTGCTAATGGTTAAGGTAACTGATCCTGAAATATTATCAGCCAAACTAGGAATATAAGTTGGAGTTAATGTATTTCCATTTAAAAACGTACCTGTGCCTGAAGTGGTCCAATTAATTGTTCCACTCGTAGCCGTTGTTGAAGCATTTAAAGTAATATTATTATTTACACATATTGTTTGATTTATACCAGCGCTTATAGTTGCTATTGGTTTAAAAGTAATCATCATGGTATCTATTGCTTCATTACAAGGTCCAGCCGGACGTTCAGTAGTATATAAAATTTGCACAAATCCATTTAATTTATCTAAGGGACTAGGTAAATAAATAGCCGTATTTCCTACAACATTTTGGAAAGTACCAGTTCCTAATGTGCTCCAATTAGCAAAATTTGCACCATTACCAAAGTTGCCAGCTAAGTTTACTAATGAAATATTGCTACACACTGTTTGGTCAAATCCAGCATCTGAAAATGGAGGTGATGCTAATGTAACTATTAATGAATCTTTTTCTGCATTACAAGGTCCTATTGGATCATTAGTTGTATATGTCAATACTACAAATCCATTTAATGCTTCTGTTGGTGTTGGGAAATAATTTGTATTTGCAGTAAAAGATATAAATGGACTATTTGTAGATGATGTCCAACTTCCTGAAGTAGCCGATCCACCAATTGTTCCGTTGATATTTACTGAACTATTGCCACAAATAATTTGATCTGGTCCTGCATCTACAGTTGCCTTTGGATTGATAATTATGACCATTGTATCACTCACAGAATTACATGGTCCTACTGGATCGCTTGATGTTAAAATCAAACGCACAGTTCCAGCTGCTTTATCAATTGGTGATAATGTATAATTTGTTACAAGTGAAGTTGCATTTGAAAAAGTTCCCGTACCTAATGTTCTCCATGTACCCGTAGATACTGTTCCGCTTATACTTCCTGTTAAGGAAACGTTATTATTACTCACACACACTGTTTGATCAACGCCAGCATTTGAAAATGCAGGTGCTAATAAAGCAACAACCAAAGAATCTTTTGCAGCGGCACAAGGACCAATTGGATCATTGCTTGTAAAAGTTAATACTACAAATCCATTTGCTATTTCTGCAGGTACTGGAAAATATTCTGTTAATGATGTAAAAGAAATAAATGGACTATTTGTTATTGAGGTCCAACTTCCAGATGTGGCTGATCCACCAGCTGTTCCTAATACAATTGCTGAGCTATTGCCACAAATAACTTGATCTGGACCTGCGTCTGCCGTTGCAATTGGGTTGATTGTAATAATCATTGTATCACTCACTGAATTACATGGTCCTACTGGATCGCTTGATGTTAAAACCAAACGCACAATTCCAGTGGCTTTATCAGTTGCTGAAAGAATGTAATTAGTAATGAGAGATGATGCATTTGTAAATGTTCCAGTTCCTAATGTACTCCAAGTACCTGAACTTACTGAACCACTTACGTTTCCTATTAATGAAACATTATTACTACTTGCACAAACAGTTTTATCAATTCCTGCATTAGCTAAGGGTAATTGGTTAATTGTTAATATCATTGAATCTTTTGCATTTTGACATAAATTAGTTAGGTCAAAATTTGTGATTGTTAATTTAACTGAGCCTGAAATTTTATCGGTTATACTAGGAAAATAGAATGGTGTTAATGTGTTTCCATTTGTAAATACTCCTGTACCTGAAGTTGTCCAGTTTAATGTGCCACTTGTTGCAGCTGTAGTTGCATTTAAATCGATACTATTATTACTACAAATTGTTTGATCTAATCCAGCATTTAACATAACAACCGGATTGAATGTTAGTAGCAATGTATCTCTAGCCGAAACACAAGGTCCTATAGGATCATTAGTAGATAAAACTAATTTCACAAAACCTGCACTTTTATCTAAAGCGCTAGGCGTATATATTGCATTCAATAAAGTTGAATTATTAAAACTTCCTGTTCCTATAGTACCCCAATTTGAATTAGTTGCAGATCCACCTATTGAACCTGAAAGATTAATTGAATTTGTTAAAATACAAGTGTTTTGATCAATACCAGCATTTACTGAAGGTGCTTTAAATATTCTAACTGTTTTTTGATCAGATGCTGCTAAACAAGAACCAACAGGATCATTTGACGTTAAAGTTAAAATTATTGAACCCAAGTCGGAAGCACTTGGCGTATAAACTCCATTTAAATTATTAGGATTACTAAAGGTACCCGTTCCTGAAGTTGTCCAAGTTCCAAAAGGAGCTGCTGGTCCTAATACTCCTGCTAAATTTACAACATCATTTGCACATATCGAATCTTTAACAACGCCAGCAATAGCAGTAGGCTTTGGATTTATTTTTAAATCTGTGCCATTGTTTGTCCCGGTAATAGAAGGGCTACTACCTACTACTCTAATTCTGTATCCTAAACCTAAAACAGTACTTGCAGGTATAGTTGCTAATATAGTTCCATTAGTAAATGAAGTCAATTGACCTATAGGTACTGGACTTGAAAAACTTCCAAATTCATCACTTAATTGAGCGGTAAACACATTTGAACCTCCAAATGTTCCTGTAATTGTATAATTAACTACTATATTTACTCCACCACAATATTCAGTTATTAGTATTGGACTTGTAGTAATAGTCTGTGCTTTTGAAGCAAAATTAAATAAACATAAAATGCTTATTACAGCAAATTGATATATTAGTTTAATGTATTTATTTGTTTTCATTTTATTTCTTATTTAACAACTGAAATGTTTTGATAGAATTATTGTTTGATGATTTTTTTAAAATACGATTTACCTAGTTCATTATTTTCAATTTTAACTATGTAAATCCCTTTTGATAAAAAATCTGTTTCAAAATGTATTTGTTTTTCATTAACAATGGTTTTCTTTAAAAACACATTTCCAACAAGATCAATAATCATTAATTCCAATGAATTATTTTTTTGCCCAAAATCAATGTTTAATTCATTAACAAAAGGATTTGGAAATACCGTTATTCCATTATTTGAAATTTCTTTCAAGTTCGTAATTAGGTCATTTGTTAAAATTGTTAAAGTTCTTGCTTCACATGATTTTGTTGTTACTTTATAAATCATGGTATCACTTCCAACTATAAATCCTTTGGTAAAATTTATTTCATTTTCATTGATAAAAAGATAGGGCCTTTTTGGTGTTTTTGTTATCAAACCTGTGCTATAAAAAGGTATATCTATTGGAATAGTAATGTTACTATTTGATAAAAATCCACGAGATATCAATTTATTTCCAGCAAATATGGTTGGAACAACATTTACATATATTGAATTAGTAAATTGGGCACCACCACGCTTAATAACTTTTAAATTATAATTTGTAAAATCAGAAGGGTAAACAATCAACTCAGTTCCTAAATTACTAGAAACATCAGTATTTGCTGGTATTGACGACCATATCAATAAAGAATCATTTGCATTAAAAGTATAATTAATTGCTAAGCGTTGATCAGCACAAACTCTTGATTCCAATGATTGAATATATAACCATACTGTATCTGAGTTATTTACACTTTTAGCTATAATTTGAATAGAATCAGAACCTATCCAAAATGCATTTATTCCTTCGCCAATACTAACTGATAAATCTGAATTAGCATTAATTTCAGTAACGAAAATACTATTATTAATTACTGACCATTGAATATTATTTACAGTATTAAACCTATCAACTGTATAGCTTTTTAAATTTATTTTCGGAAAATTTTCATTTGCCATTCTTTTTAAGATTGGCAATTTTACATAAGGCTTATTGCTTCCTTTTAAACCCATTCCTGTAATAGAAATACTACCAATTGCTATTTTGGAACTACAAGTTATTGAAATAACATTGACTCCTTTTGGAACATTGAAGGTATAAGTTTGATAAGAATAAGAATTATTTGTTGCTGGCAATTCAAAAGACTCAAATTTATTTAATTCAGGAAACTCAACAAAAAAACTGATTTTATTTCCAGCTGCACCTTTTGAATAAAAACTTAAAACATTTGGACCACTTTCTACACCACTTAAATTTGTAATTTGAAACATGGTTTGATCTGAAAAAGCAGTTATTGCGCGGTAATTACTTTGGCTAATTCCTGAAATGGTGTCTAAACCATTCATGACGCTATATCCATCAACTAAACCGTCTTTGTTAAAATCATTTTGTAAAGGCGGTAATATATTTTTCTCAGGATTTGTTTGTGATTTATAAATCAAATTACTCCATTCGGAATAAGTGTAAACAGGAATATTATTTTCAACACACCAGCCCAAAATTTCATCCATATTTTTGATAATGGTATTTAATGGGAAATTTGAACCCAATATTCCTAAATGGTTACTACCAAACGATAAAGTATGGCGTGCAAATCTGTCTACAATGATACTTTTTATTTGATCAACAGTTTGATTTTCTTCTTGAAAATCTTGCCATTGCATGCCATATGAATTGTTTTTTTCGTTATCTGTTTCATTGTATCCTTTGATAGTGCCAGGATATGTTGCAGCCGACAAATAACCAAACTCACTTCCACAAATATCTGCAATATATTTTTTAGATAAATAGGGTGTTTCACCACCTGGTTGTATCCAAACTGTAGGGGGATTAATGCCTTTGCTTTTGAATATATCAAGTGAAAATTGTAACATTATTCTAAAACCTTCTTTATCAATATCAACATCCATATTCCCTAATTTTTTGTAGGGAACATTACTGATAACTCCTAAATCAATGTCTTCATTCCAAAAACTTTTAATATTAAGCGTATCTGGATCATTACTGTTTAAATTACTTATGCCATAAAAACTAACAATTTTATCTAAGGTAGGTAAATAAAAATAAATGGTGTTTTTACCCGATCCATATAATTTCAGGTTGCTAAATTCACCATCATTTTGACTAATAATTATGTTATTATTAATGCTCACATTTGTTTCATCGCCATTTCCATTAGGATTTAACAAATTATATTTTAAACAAACCCTAGTTCCATTAACAGGTATTGCATTAACAATTTTCAGATGATCAATTCCAGCTCTATTCATGAATTTAATAGAATCAGAAGTTAAAATATCAAAGAATTGAGTATAATGATTTGGAGTATGGTCACCAATTTCATGACCTCTAACTTGCAAAAATTTTAATGTACTCCAAAAATCAGCTGATTGAGTAAAATTAGCTATCTGCGAATTTGGTGAATAAGTAAATCGTTTTCCATATTTTGAGAAAATTGAATCAAGTGCTTTTAAATTACTTGGTGATTGCGTATCGTCAATTCTAAAACAAACTCCGCCTATTTTATCAACTAGTTGAGCTTCAGATTTTGTAAAAGTTGTAACTAAACCTATGAAAAATAACAATTTAAGATAGTTCATTTTATAATATTTATTTAAAATTTCGAAACACAAATTTATCATTTAATAATTAAAAAAAAACTTTTAAAACTTGCTTTTTCTTAAATTTTACATAAATAGCAGTTTTTTGCTAAATTTTTCGCAAATTCGCACCTTATTTTTCAAATATGAACCAATCAATTCCAAATGGCAATTTAGCCTCACTTGATCAAGCACAACAACTAGGGCTTCGCCCTGAAGAATTCGAAAAAATAAAAGATATTTTAGGTCGTATACCAACGTTTACAGAAATGACTATTTTTTCGGTCATGTGGAGTGAACATTGTTCATATAAAAATTCTATCGTTTGGTTAAAAACATTGCCAAAAGAAGGTGAAAAAATGTTAGCTAAGGCTGGCGAGGAGAATGCGGGATTAATTGATATTGGTGATGGTTTAGCATGTTGTTTTAAAATAGAAAGTCATAATCATCCAAGCGCAATAGAGCCATACCAAGGCGCTGCTACTGGTGTTGGCGGAATTAACCGCGATATTTTTTCAATGGGTGCTCGCCCAATTGCCCAACTTAATTCATTGCGTTTTGGAAATATTGACAATGAAAGAACCAAATGGTTAGTTCGTGGAATTGTAAAAGGTATTGGTAATTATGGAAATGCATTTGGAATTCCTACTGTAGGTGGCGAAGTTTATTTTGATGACTGCTATCAAGTTAATCCGTTAGTAAATGCCATGAGTGTTGGTATTGCAAAAGTTGGAAAAACTGTTTCTGCAATTGCCGAAGGCGTTGGAAATCCGGTTTATATATTTGGTTCTGCAACCGGTAAAGACGGAATTCATGGTGCTGCTTTTGCAAGCAAAGAGATTACTAAAGATTCAGCAAAAGATTTGCCTTCAGTTCAAGTTGGCGATCCATTTTGGGAAAAATTAATTTTAGAAGCAAGTTTAGAATTATTAGAAACCGATGCAATAGTTGGAATGCAAGACATGGGTGCGGCAGGAATTACATGCTCTACTAGTGAAATGACTGCAAAAAGCGGAACTGGCATGAACGTTTGGTTAGACAAGGTTCCAATGCGTCAAGAAGGAATGAAAGATTGGGAAATTCTTTTGTCGGAAAGTCAAGAGCGAATGCTCGTGATAGTTCATAAAGGAATGGAAGCGATAGTAGAAAAAGTACTAAGCAAATGGGATTTAACTTTTGCCATTATTGGTGAAGTTACAGATTCTGGAAATGTAAAATATTATATGAATAATGAGTTACGTGCCGATATTCCTGCAGAAAGTTTGGTTTTGGGTGGGGGTGCTCCTGTTTACCATAGAGAATATACAAAACCTACCTATTTAAAAGAAATTTCAAAATTTAATATCAAAGAAATACCTGATTGCGATATCGCAAATTATAATTCATTAAAAGAAGTGAATTCAGCTAAACACATTGCAAAATTTTTAGCTGCTCACCCAAATATTGCTTCTAAAAGATGGATTTTTAATCAATATGATAGCATGGTGGGAACCATTAATCAAACTACCAATGCTCCAAGCGATGCAAGTGTAGTAAAAGTAAAAGGCACAGATAAATCAATTGCGATGACGGTAGATTGTAACAGCCGTTTTGTTTGGGCAAATCCATTTGTAGGTGGACAAATTGCGGTAGCAGAAGCAGCGCGTAATTTAGTATGTAGTGGTGCCGAACCTGCAGCTATTACCAATTGCTTAAACTTTGGAAACCCTTATAATACAGAAGTTTATTATCAGTTTGTTCATGCAATAAAGGGAATTAGTGAAGCTTGTTTAAAATTTGGCACGCCTGTTACAGGTGGAAACGTTAGTTTTTATAATCAAAGTAGTGATAATGATGCTGTTTTTCCAACTCCAACTATTGGAATGGTGGGATTAATTAGTAATAATAAACCACACATGACCATGGATTTTAAAAATGAAGGTGATGCAATATTTGTAATTGGAAAAATAAGAAACGATATTGCTTCATCTCATTATTTAGCTCATTATCGCAAAGTACAGTATTCGCCCGCACCATACTTTAACCTTGACGAAGAACATTTATTACACAAAGCTGTTTTAGGTTTAATTAACAATAATAGCATTGAATCAGCTCACGATATAAGTGAAGGTGGTTTATTTATCACTTTACTTGAAAGTGCAATGATTAGAAATCTTTCTTTTAATATTAATTACAATGGTACTTCACTTAGAAATGATTCATTTCTATTTGGTGAGGCTCAAGGAAGAGTGATTGTTACTGTTAAAGAAGATAAAGTTAACGAAGTAACTAATTTTCTAAAAAGCATAAAAATCAATTTTAAAAATTTAGGATCTGTTTCTAATGATGAAATAATGGTAAATGGATTTAGCTTTGGTAAAACTTCAGAGTATGCTAATATTTACAATACATCACTTGAAAAAAAATTAGCTTAAATAAAATTTAAATAAAAAAAAATCTAAAATCTAAAACAAAATGAAAAACAAAATGAAAAAAACAACACTTTTAGGAATTGCTTTAATCGCAACATTTGCCTTTTTTACTTCATGTTCAAAGGACTCAACCACTACAACTACTACAACTCCTGAAACCAACACACAAAAATTAGTTGGTAAAAACTGGTTTATGAGTGCAGCAATTATGAACCCAGGTATTCCTGATGGAACCGGTGGAACTATTACTGATTTCTATGCATTAATGGAAGATTGTTCAAAAGATGATTTCATGAATTTTAATGCAAATGGAACTTATATTTCAGACGAAGGTTTAACGATGTGTGATTCTACAAGTGCACAAACTACACCTGGAACTTGGAAGTTTACTAATAATGAAACAAACATATTAATAGATGATTCTACTAATTTAGGAATTTTACAATTAGAAGCTAGCATGATGAAACTAAAATTGACAGAAAATATTGGTGGAACAGACCAAACAATTTCTTATACTTTTATTAAAAAATAATAACATTTTTATTCACTTAAAGCCATCAGTTATCTGATGGCTTTTTTTATAAACTTCAATTGATGCAAAAACACTTTTTTCCAGTTACCAAAACCGCTCGTTATTTTACCCATGGAAATTTAGGTAATCATACCCAATTCATCTGGATAATTATTCATGGTTATGCGCAAACCGCAGATGCGTTTTTAAGTAGTTTTGAAAGTTTGGGAAGTGAACATTTTATTATTGCTCCCGAAGGTTTAAATAAATTTTATTCACGTGGATTTAGTGGAAATCCAGTAGCAAGTTGGATGACAAGTTTGGAACGCGAACATGAAATTATTGACTATACCAATTACTTAAATTCATTGGTAAAGTCTCTGAATTTAGCAGCATTTTCTCAAGTTAAAACCATTGTTTTAGGATTCAGTCAAGGTGTTTCTACTCAAACTCGTTTTATTGAATCAAGTGATTTTAAAGTTGATTATTCGGTAATGATTGCTGGTGAGATTGGCAAAGAATTTCAAGAAAATTTACCTGAAAAACTAGCCAATTTAAAAAGTTTATATTTAGTTGGTGACCAAGAAAATATTTTAAAACCCGAGAAAATTGAATCACATCAAATACTGTTCAAAATTGCAAATTGTGCCTTTAAAATATTTGAAGGTAAACATGAAGTAAATCAAAATACAATTGACAAAATTTTAGATTTTATCGCTGAATAAATTCTTTACTCCTTCAAGCCATATTTTTTCAAATATTTACTGTTCAAAGCATTTTGTTCGTTGTTTAAATTAACTGCTTCACCATTAATAAAAGCTTCAGTTAACACATTGGTGCGCATGTCTAAAATATCGCCTTTGCTGATAATTATAGAAGCACTTTTGCCTTTTTCTATGCTTCCGTAATTGGCATCAATGCCTATAATTTTTGCAGCATTTAAAGTAATTGCTTGCAAAGCTTCTTCTTTGGTTAAACCATAAGCTACAGTTGTTCCTGCATTAAACATTAAGTTCCTAGTTTGCCAACTTTCTTTGTGACTGATAGCAAATAATATTCCCGCTTTTTGTAATTGCGCAGAAGTTTTAAAAGGTTGATCTACATCTTTATTGGCATTACTTGGCAGGCTATGAATATTACTTAAAACTACTGGAATATTATTTTCTTTGATAAAATCAATGCACAAGTTTGCTTCAATTGCTTCCGATAAAACCAATTGAATATTTGGAAAATTTTTCTTAAAAAAGTTGATA
>CAISTO010000167.1 GCA_903888395.1 uncultured Bacteroidota bacterium
AAACAAACAAACCGGTTTTTTTGAGGAATTGGGGTAAGGTTTGGTTGATTGGTTGATAGGGTGTTTTATTTTATAACAACTGGCCTCGATTTAAATATATTGAAAAAATTATTCAACATTCTGCCAGAAGCTAGCTGCCAGCTGCCAGTTGCCATCGGCCATTCCAAAAATCATCCATTAAAAATCAAATATTAGTTTTATTTTGCGCCAAAGTATAAGTATATTGAATGAAAGTTTTTAAATTTGGGGGAGCATCGGTAAAAGATGCAAATGCGGTAAAAAATGTAGCAAAGGTTTTGGGTGGTTATGCCAATGATAACTTACTGGTAGTAATATCGGCAATGGGAAAAACTACTAATTTATTAGAAAAATTATTGGATGCTTATTTCAATAAAACCGATGACAAACAATCTACTTTTGATGATGTAAAGGAATTTCATAATAATATTATCAATGAACTTTTACCACAAACGCAGAGCCATGCCTTTGATGAAATAGAAAATATTTTTATAGAATTGGAGTGTTTGTTGGAAGCCGAACCCGAACATTCATACGATTATCATTACGACCAAATAGTAAGTTATGGCGAAATGTTATCGACTAAAATTGTGAGTACATATTTAAACGAAGCCGGTTTAAAAAACCGTTGGATGGATGCACAAAACTTTATTAGCACCGATAATACTTATCGCGAAGGGAAGGTAAATTGGACTTTAACCAATGAAAAAATAGCCAAAACTTTAAGGCCAATTGTGTTAAAAAAGATGGTAATTACCCAAGGATTCATTGGTCGCAGTAATGAAAACACTGCAGTAACGCTGGGGCGCGAAGGTTCTGATTACAGTGCAGCTATTTTTGCTTTTTGTTTGGATGCCGAAAGTGTAACCATTTGGAAAGACGTGGCCGGTGTAATGAATGCTGATCCAAAACAATTTGCAGAAGCAGTAAAAATTTCAGGATTGAGTTATAACAAAGCCATTGAAATGGCATATTATGGCGCTACAGTAATTCATCCAAAAACCATTCAACCTTTGTTAAATAAAGAAATTCCTTTGTTTGTAAAATCATTTGTTAATCCCGATGACGAAGGAACAATAGTAGGGGTTTCCAAGGAAAAAGAAGACAAAATTTCAACTTATATTTTTAAGCAAAACCAAATGCTGATTTCTATTGCCAGCAAAGATTTTAGTTTTATAGTAGAGGAAAACTTAAGCAGTATATTTTCATTATTTGCCAAGTATGGCGTAAAAATAAATGTAATGCAAAATTCTGCTATTAGTTTTACTGTTTGCGTTGATTATAAAGAAAATAAATGCAATGATTTAATCATTGATTTAGAGCAAAACTATAAGGTAAGAACTAATAATGATTTGGAGCTTTTGACTATAAGTAATTATGAAACTGCACAAATTGATCATTTTACCCAAAATAAAAAAATACTGATGGAACAACGCAACAGGCGATCATTACAATTAGTTTTAGCATAACAAACATAATGAAAAGTTAACAAGTTAAAAGCAACCTTTTTAAAAAATAGGATGACTTTTGCATATAAACTTTTTACAATTACTTTTGGCCACTATTTTGTGAAATAAGAATTTAAAAACAACAATATATAATTATGAAAAAATCACTTTTAATTTTATTATGCTTAATTACAGTAAGTAGTTGGGCTCAAAAAAGTCAGATAGAATCTGCTGCACTTTATTTTAATAACTCAGAAATAGAAGATGCAAAAAAATCGATAGATGCTGCATTTGAACATCCAGACACCAAAGACAACGTAAAAATGTTGTACTTCCGCGCTGCCATTTATGATACAATTTTTACCTCAGAAAAGTTTAAAAGCTTAGACATTGATGCAGCCGAAAAATGGGCTTTAGCAGCTAGAAGATGTTTGGAATTAGACAAAAAAGAGCTTTATAAAGAAGTTATGGAGTACAATATAGTTAACGCCGCATTTGCTTGTAATACTGCCGCATACGATGCTAATAAAAGAGGTGATTATGTAAAAACGCAATCATACTATCAATTAGTAATTGATTTGCTACCTTACGATAAATTTGGTGACATGAAGACGAATAATTTAACAGAAAAATCAATTGTTTTCAATCAGTTCTATTTTTCAAACAAAGAAAAAAACAAAGATGACCAAAAGAAATATTTAAATAGATTAGTAGAATTAGATTACCAGGATCATTTGATTTACTTTTATTTAACAAATATATATTTAGAAGCGGGGGATACTGCTACAGCAATTACCTATTTAGACAAAGGCAGATCATTGTTTCCAGAAAAAAAAGATTTAATAGGGATGGAAATAAACCTGTATTTATCTATGGGAAAAGTAAGCGAATTACTTTCAAAAGTGGAATTGGCAAACGAGCAAAAACCTGATGATGCAGAATTAATTTATACCAGAGGTAATTTGTACGACAATGCTGCCGGTGGATTCAATAAAGAGATAAAAGCAATAAGAGAAGAAGCCAATTCAATTACTAAAAAAGCTAAACTAGAAAAGAATGTAGCTACTAAAAAAACTTTTGAGGCTTCGGCAAAAGAAAAGTTAGCTAAAATAACTGATATTGCTAAAAAAGCGAATGAATATACTGCAAAAGCTGAAGCTGATTACTTTAAAGCCATTGAATTAAACCCAGAGATGATTGATGCTTACTATAATTTAGGCGCATTAACCAATAACAAAACTGTAGAAATTGCCAATAAAATTAACAGCATTGACGTTAAAACTCAAGGTGAATACGATAAAAAATTCAACGCTTTAAAGAAAGTTCAGGATAGTATTTTCAATGTAGCAATTTTACAGTTTTTAAAAGTGGAAGAATATGCCCAAATGAAACCTGAAAAAACTCCTGAAGAAAAAGCTTTAAAATATGCATATTTAAAAGATGCTTATTATAGTTTACAATTGATTTATGCTGGAATGAAAAACGAAAGTAAATCGATGGATTATAAAGCTAAGAAAGATGCTGCGGCTAAATCTGCTAAATAATTTTCACAAATATTTATCAATGGAAGGGAAGCCAATTAGAATGATCTAATTGGCTTTTTGTATGTATATATCTATAGATTGTAAAATCCTTTACTTAACATAATGTTAATTATAAGTTATAAAAATATAATGAAATAGACATAATGAAATGCTATAAAAATCACGCTCGCATCTTGCGAGTGAGCATATTGATAAGCCTCCGGCTGATTTATGTAATTAATGGCGGGACGCCAAACAAACTCACACTCGCAATATGCGAGCGAGTGCCTATAGAACCATTTTCCAACAAAAAAATGTCTTTTAAATATTAAATCATAATCACTACATTGCGCCTTTATGGGAAATGAATTAAGTTTAGAATACAATACTGAACGCAGTAAATTAATATTATCGGAATACGGACGCAGTATTCAAAAAATGGTAGAATATGCTACCAATATTGAAGACGTTGAAAAACGCCAAAAAGTTGCTGATGAAATATTGACTTTAATGGGTCAGCTGAATCCGCATTTACGTGACATAGCTGATTACAAACACAAATTATATGACCATTTATTCATTATTTCTGATTTTAAATTAGACCTAGAGTCTCCATATCCAAAGCCTACTCCCGAAACTGTATTTGTAAAACCAGATGCCATGAAATATCCGCAACAACGAATTACTTATCGTTTTTATGGTAAAAACATAGAAAAAATGATCAATAAAGTTACTGAATTGCCTGAAGGGCAATTTAAAACTTCATATATCAATGCCATTGGTAGTTTTATGAAAACAAATTGTAGAAATTGGAATGATGAAGTAATTGGCGACGAACAAATTATGGCTCACTTAGCTCAATTAAGTGATGGAAAAATTATTATAAACGATGCTGGGGAAATAGATTTTAAAGCGCAACAAATGCGTAGAATGAACAATAACCAAAACAATAATAATCCAAACCAAAGAAATAATAATAATAACAGGAATTTCAGAACTAATAACAATCCGAATAATCCTAATAATAACAGGAATAACAACAATCCTAATAACAGGAAGCCAAATAATAAACCCAATAATAACCCAACCTTAGGAGCTAACGACAGCGGTTATAGAAAGTTTAATTCCAAAGATCGCTAAGCTTTTTTGTTTATTTTAAACCTCAAAATGCAAAAAATAGCCAACTATATCAATGGTTCATTACAAGAACCAACAGCCAACAACTATTTAGAAAACATCAATCCTGCTACTGGTAAAGTTTATTCACTTTGCCCCGATAGCGATGAAGCGGATGTAAATTTAGCGTATCAAGCTGCCAATGCTGCATTTCCGGAATGGAGCAATATGAGTGCAAATAATCGCAGCAAAATTTTATTGAAATTAGCTGATTTAATTGAACAAAATATTGATAAATTAGCCATTGCTGAAAGCATTGATCAAGGTAAACCGGTTTGGTTAGCTAAGTTAGGTGAAATTCCTAGAGCAGTAGAAAATATCCACTTTTTTGCTACCGCAATCGAGCATTTTGCTAGTGAGTCGCACTCCATGGGAAGCCACGCCATTAACTATACCTTGCGCACACCAATTGGGGTTGTGGGCTGTATCAGTCCTTGGAATTTGCCCTTGTATTTATTTACTTGGAAAATAGCTCCTGCCCTGGCTGCGGGCAATTGTGTAGTGGCAAAACCTAGTGAAGTTACTCCCATGACCGCCTATTTATTTTCGGAATTGTGTATTGAAGCAGGATTGCCAAAAGGTGTGTTAAATATTGTGCATGGATTAGGCGGCAAAGTAGGATCGGCTATTGTTGCTCATCCTGGAATTTCGGTGATTTCATTTACTGGTGGAACTAAAACTGGTGCAGAAATAGCAAGAGTTGCTGCACCCATGTTTAAGAAATTATCGTTAGAATTAGGAGGGAAAAATCCCAATATCATTTTTGCAGATTGTAATTTCGACAAAGCAGTTGCTGAAAGTGTTCGTTCTTCATTTACAAATCAAGGCGAAATATGTTTGTGTGGCTCAAGGATATTTATAGAAAAACCAATTTACGAAAAATTTAAAGCAGCTTTTATTGAAAAAGCAAAAGCCATGAAAGTGGGCAATCCCCTACTCGATGATACCAAAGTTGGCGCCATTGCCAGTCAAATGCATTTTGATAAAGTATTGAGTTATATTGACCTTGCCAAGGAAGAAGGCGGAACTATTTTATTAGGCGGACATACCATTCAATTAGAAGGTGAAAATGCGGATGGGTACTTTATAGCGCCAACCATTATAGAAGGTTTAGCGTATAACTGCAGAACCAATTTAGAAGAAATTTTTGGTCCAGTGGTTACACTTACCCCTTTTGAAACCCAAGAAGAAGTTTTAGAAATGGCAAATGCTACGCAATATGGTTTGGCAGCTACGGTCTGGACAGAAAATTTAAATACAGCTCACCACATGGCAGCGCAAATAAAAAGCGGAATTGTTTGGATAAATTGCTGGCTTTTGCGCGACTTAAGAACTCCTTTTGGAGGCATGAAGCAAAGTGGCGTTGGCCGCGAAGGTGGCTGGGAAGCTTTAAGGTTTTTTACAGAACAGAAGAATGTTTGTATTAAATTGTAAAGTATGAATGATGAAGTATAAATTATGAAATTGTAATTTATCTTAAAATTAATATTGATTTATTCCTAAACTATAAAATACTTTTCGGAAATATTTTCTTAGTGAAAGTCATCATTCTTTTCTTGTTATTTACTTTAGAATCAGGATTAAATTTTAAAGTTGTTTCCCATGAATTCTCATTTTTAAATTCAATTTCCATTCCGTTTAAAACTCCTGTAGCTATTTGTTTTGAGTAAATTACTGCAATGCATTCCGTGTTCAAATTGGCACTTCTGGGATCTAAGTTAAAGGTACCAATTACTGTAGTGTTTCCATCTATCACCATCGATTTTGCATGCAACCCAAAAATGGGTGTAAAGTTTATTTTTTCTTGCAAAGCACCCGTCATAATTTTATATCTTTCGACAGCATCAGGTTTAAATTCATAAATTTTCACGCCTGCTTTTAAAAGATTTTCCCTGTCTTTTTGATAAGCGCTAAATGCTTCTAAATTATCGGTGGAAGCAAGGCTATTTGTAAGAATTCTTATTTTCACCCCACGGTCAATGGCAGCTTTAAATAAATTTTGACTTAAGGCTGTTGTAATCAAATAAGGCGATTGAATATCAATGGAATGTTTTGCACTTTTAACCAAATTAATCAGCGAATCGGTTGTTGCTCCTCCCCCATTTAATCCTTTGTCTCCATTGTTTTTACCAGGAATATCTGAAATAAAATTTACACTATCGAGCCATACTATTTTACCCGACTCTTGAATGCTTTTAAAAGCTGAAGGAAGATTTTTTATTCTTTCTCTTACCTGTGGCCAAAAATTAGTTGGATTACAAGCATACTGATGCAATTTTTCAAACCTATTGCTGTTGTTATATACATTGGAATCAATTTTAACCAAACTTTTTACAGGAGCACTTAATTTATTTTCCCAAAAACTATTAAAAGAGTTTGTAACTTGAATTACTTCCCTGCCTAATAAAAGCACATCCCTATCTCTGAAATTATATTCATGATCGTAATCAAAATATTCGTCGGCAATGTTACGGCCACCGGTAATAGTCACTTTTCCATCTACAGTAAAAGTTTTATTGTGCATGCGCTGATTGGCAGATTGAAAATCGGTAGCAAATTTTGAAATTCTGCTAAAAAGATTTTTACCCAAATTTACACCTGGGTTATAAACTTTTATTTCAATGTTTTCATGTGAATCCATCATTAATAATTCATGACCATCGGCTTCCACCATAATGTCATCTACCAAAAGCCTTACTTTTACGCCTCTATCGGCCGCTCTAATTAAGTAATCACAGGCAATGAGTCCAACATTATCAGTTGAAAAAATGAAATATTGGATGTCAATTGTTTTTTCGGCATACTCACTTAACCAAGCCCTTACCACCATGGAACCACCACCGTCTTCCAGAACATAAACACCGGTTTTGTCTCTCATTAGTTTTTCTACAGGCTCCAACTCTTTCGAAAAACTCAATGAATCATTTCTATGAATGCTGCTGCAAAAATCTATTGCTGAAGCATTTGATTTACTTATTTTATTTGAACAAGAAAATACCATGAAAGATAAAAACAAATAAATGATGTTTTTAGGGTTAAATAAGTTCTTTTTAAGCATTTCTGTATGGATTATATTAAGTTGTAGCATTATATATTGCAGAGCAATATATAATTATTAAACAATTTAATAAAATAAAACCTAAACGCATTACCAAATCAACATTTCAGTATAAAACGCAAATAATAAATTATCATTCATTACGAATCAATTAGTTTATGTGTTAGGTAATGACTTTGTTTGTATTTGGAATTAAACCCTAAAACTATGAAAACACCAAAATACTATTTACGGTAATTTTGATGTTTTTTAATAATTAATCATTAATTATATGAGAAAAAAGACTGCATTACTGATATCCTTATTTTTAACTTGTATAACTCCATCCATAACTTTTGCTCAACTATCCTCTTCACAAATTGATTCATTAGTAGCTGTTGCTTTGTTGAAATTTAAAGTAGCAGGAACTGCCATTGCCATTTTGAAAGATGGAAAAGTAATTCATTCAAAAGGATATGGCGTGTCGGATATAAACACTAAAATAGCTGTCAATGAAAATACTAATTTCCAAATAGCCTCCAACACCAAAGCATTTACAACAACGGCACTTGCTATTTTGGAAGAAGAAGGGAAAATAAAGTGGACCGACAAAGTGATTGCCCATATTCCTGAATTCAAAATGTATGATGATTATGTTACCAAGAATTTTAATATACAAGATTTATTAACCCATCGTAGCGGACTTGCATTGGGTGTTGGCGATTTGATGTTTTTTCCAGATGGCTCAGATTTTACAATTAAAGATGTGGTAAGTTGCTTTCAATATTTCAAACCTGTTTCAGCCTTTCGAACAAAATTTGATTATGATAATTTATTGTACATGGTGGCAGGAGAAGTAATTACAAGAGCCAGTGGCATGAGTTATGAATTGTTTGTACAAAAGCGAATTATTGAACCTTTACAAATGAACAATTCGTTTGTTGGTTATTTACAGCAAGACAAAAGTAACTTGGCAACGCCACATTCATCTGAATCTGGTAATATTAAAACTATAGATAGTTATGACATTGGAATGGCAGATGCGGCCGGTGGAATATTCTCTAATGTAGCTGATATGTCGAAATGGATGATGCTGCTTTTAAATAAAGGAAAGTATGGTATTGATTTAAAAACTCCCTTGTTTTCATTAAAAAATCACCGTGAAATGTGGCGGATACATACAGTTTTAAAAACGAATCAAAATCCAAGATATAATTCCCATTTTAATGGCTATGGCTTGGGCTGGGTATTAACAGATGTGGTGGGAAAATTTAAAGTTTCTCATACTGGTGGATTGCCTGGGATGCTTTCTATAGTAACAATGTATCCTGATTTAAATTTAGGTATTGTCATTTTAACCAATACTGAAAATGGCGGAGAAGCACTTTTTTCATCCATTACAAATACCATTGCTGATAGTTATTTAGGTTTAGATGATAACGCATGGATAGATAAAATGGTATCGTGGAGAAATGATGATAAAAATGAAGAGGATAGTATTACCAACAAAACTTGGGAAAAAGTTGAATTGGAAAAAAATTATAAGGTAAAAAATGAAAACTTTATAGGAATATATCAGGACAAATGGTTTGGGAAAGTAGAAGTGTTTGAAAAAAACAAGCAATTATGGATTAAATGTTATCGTTCCCCCAAATTAAATGGACCAATGGCTTTTTACAACAAAAATACCTTTGCCATAAAATGGGAATACCAAGCAATGAATTGTGATGCATTTGCCCTGTTTTCTTTTGATAATACAAGTAAAGCCAAATCTATTAAAATGAAAGGTATTTCGCCAAATATTGACTTCAGCTTTGACTTTCAAGATTTAGATTTGATAAGAATTGACAAATAAGGTAAACTTAATAAATTACTTATTAGAAACACAAAACAACATTTAATACATATATATGAGAAATAATGATTTATATACTCACTTGCTAATTCATCTTATTGATTTTCTAAAATTGTAATTGACACGTATTTGAAATTCCGATTAATTAACCATAAAACAAAACCACTCTCATCCAAATACTTGACTGATGTTTATGATTTGTCATGTGGAGACAAAGAATTTATTTACTGTTGTGTTCCCAATGGAGAATTAGGTATAACGGTTGTATTAGAAGGAGAATGCCATATAAAAACAGAAGATGGATGGCAGAAACAGTCAAACGTTCATCTTTACGGACTAATTAATAAGGTTCAATCACTTAAAATGAGCCCCAATTACCGTGAAATTTCAATTGGTTTCTATCCACATTTTCTTCAATTGTTTTTAAAAGATTCTTTGCATTCAATTAATCCAAAAAATGGAGCCGATTTGTTTGATTTGTTTAAAAAAGATAAAGTAAATAAACTTTATGATAATTTAAGTAAATGTAATAATGATGTGGCTTTAATGAACAAAATTGAAGATTTTTTGAAAGACAATATACTTATTGAAGAACTGGACAAAAGGATTTTAGTAGCCCACCATTTAATTACAAATGAGAATATGTATAAAGTTGATGAAATAAGTTCAATCTTAAATATTACATCCACCACTTTACGAACTCTTTTTAATAAACATGTTGGAATTTCTCCCAAGGACTTAATCAAGATTCATCGAATAAAAAAGGTATTGGGCTTTCAAGTGACTTGTGAAGAATCACTCACTCAAATAGCCTATCATTTAAATTATTTCGACCAAGCTCATTTCTGTAAGGATTTTAAAGATTCAATAGGTATTTCTCCTAAGCAGTATTTTATAAATAGCCAACTTAGTAATGATTTTTCCGATTTTCAACATTGGCGTTATGATAGTTTTGGAAATATAATTAAATAGTGGTACACCCCCTATTATTATAAAGATTCCTTAATACTTCCTCTAAAATATTGTTCTGTGAATAGTTAACTCACTTTCGATTTTTACAATTTTTAATTCTTCAATCGCAATAATTTTGTCACTTAGACAGAACTAATGCGACAATTGCTATGCAGTTAATTTAAAAATTTTAATTATGAAAAAAATAAAACTATTTACATTTTCCTTTTTACTTTCTTTTTCTTTTGTATCAGCTCAACAAAAAGAGTGTGGAACTATGGCAAATCTTGAATATTTAAAAACGCAAGATCCACAACTTGAAAATAAAATGTTGCAAAATGAGCAATCATTACAAAACTGGATTAAAACGCATGCTAGTTCTAAACTAGGTAAGAAAGGTGCAATCATAACTATTCCTGTTGTTGTTCATGTAGTTTATTCCAATCCAACGGAGAACATAAGTGCTGCACAGGTTTTATCAGCGATAGCTATTTTAAATAAGGATTATAGAAGATTAAATGCAGATACTTCAGCTACTCCTTCAGTGTTTGCAGCAGTAGCAGCAGATTGTGAAATAGAGTTTTGTCTTGCCACCACGGATCCAAATGGAAATAGCACATCTGGCATTACTAGAACTGCTACTACGCAAACTAGCTTTTCTGGCGGAACTTTTAATGGGATAAGTTGGTCAAATGATGTGGTTAAATATACATCATCTGGGGGCATTGATGCCTGGAATACCTCACGGTATTTAAATATTTGGATTTGTGATATTAATGGATTTAACGGTTATGCTCAATTACCTGGCGGCCCCGCTAGTTCTGATGGTGTAGTCATTGATTATACAAGGTTTGGCAATATAGGCACAGCAGCTTGGGCCTCTATTACAATAAGAACTGCAACACATGAAATAGGTCATTGGTTAAACTTAAGTCATATTTGGGGTAACAACATTTTAGAAACTTCCAATTGCGGTAATGATTCTTGTGATGATACGCCAACGGAGTCCTCGTCAACTTATGGATGTCCAACATTTCCATATAATACATACAGCGCATGTAATTCAGGTGCTAATGGTGAAATGTTTATGAATTATATGGATTATACGGATTGCAGGAATATATTTACTAAAGATCAAAAGGCTCGAATGATAGCGGCTATAAATACATCTAGGCCAGGCTTTCTTACTAGTGTATGTCAGACGGGAGTTATATATGGTTGTACCGATCCTTTAGCTTGTAACTATTCTTCGCAGGCTAATGTTAGTGTTGATTGTAATTATACTACCTGTGCGGGTTGTATGGACTCAGCTGCATATTCTTACGATTCTTTAGCTACTATAAGTGATACTGCTTCATGTTTATACTGTAATCTATCAACTTCAGCAGTAGTAGTTAATGCAAGTAGTAAAAGCGCATTAGATGGTTCCGTTGATTTATCAGTGACTGGTTTTAATTGTATTACACCTACTAGTTTAGCTTCAAACTTTGGAGTAGCTAATGGCTCTACAGGAGTAATGTTCAACATGATAAATACTTCTGGGAAACCATTAACCATTACAGGGATTTCTCAAGGTAGTTATGGCTCCTACTTTGGTTCAGCCACCAGCTACAATATTTATTATTATCCTGGAACCTATATACCTCATATAAATAATACAAATGGTTGGATAGCACTTGCATCTAATTCAAGTGGAACAGTTCCATCAGGAGGAACGCTAACGGTTCCTGTATATAGTGATGCAATTCCAATGAAAGCCGTAACTATACCAGTTGGAGCAACATACGGTTTTTATCTGGGCCTAAATGGAACATTAACCTATTCAACTGCTACCGGAACAGCTGGTGTTACTCCTTGGGGAAGTGATGCCGCTCTTACAATTACTGTTGGACATAGTAGTTCTTTTCCAAATGTAGTTAATACTCCAAGAGCTCCTCTAATTCAAGTTCATTACGGAACCAATACTTCCACACTTACTTA
This sequence comes from uncultured Bacteroidota bacterium, assembly GCA_903888395.1. Lineage (GTDB taxonomy): Bacteria > Bacteroidota > Bacteroidia > UKL13-3 > UKL13-3 > JAAFJM01. Next base: position 11,989 of record CAISTO010000167.1, read on the forward strand.
TCAATGGTCTAATGGTGCAACAACTGAAGACATTACTGGAGTTGCTGCAGGAACTTATGCAGTAACAGCTACTGATTGTAATGGTTGTAAAACTTCTAAAACAGTTAATATAGGTTTGGGTTTAGGCTTGAGTGAAGAGCGATTAAACGTTATTTCTATACATCCGAATCCAGCAAAAAACCAAATCACTGTAAAAGTAGCTGCAAAATTAGTAGGTTCGGATTATATTATTCATGACTTATTAGGTAAGATAGTACTTAAAGGCAATTTGAATGCTGAAAATACAATGATTGAATTAGGCAATTTATCGGGTGGTATTTATTTGATAAGTATTGAAAATAATAATCTAAAGCAAACATTTAAAGTGATAAAAGAATAAATTAACTTAAAATCCTTTCATAGAAATATGAAAATAACCAATTCAATTATTCAAAATTACAAAAACAAAAACTACAAAAACAAAAACTATGAAAACAAAAAAATTACTATTCGCAGCAATCATCGTCTCTTTATTATTTACATTTAAACAAAGTGCAAAAGCACAAACCGGTTATTATTCTCCTTCGCTTGTCAACTTTGATATGGCCATGACGAATCTTTTAAATAATTATGATGTACCCGGTGGACAATTAGCCATTACTTATAAAGGACGTTTAGTATACAGCCGAGGGTTTGGACTTGCTGACAAATCAACAAAAACTGTTGTTTGTCCTGATAATATTTTTAGAATAGCAAGTTTGTCAAAACAAATTACAGCTATTACTATCATGCATCTTTACGAGCAAGGCAGAGTTGGTTTAAACGATACTGTTTTTGGCCCAAATGGAATATTGAATGATTCAATTTATCAAACTGTATTAGACCCTAGGGTTTATGGTATTACAGTGAAGCATTTACTTTCTCATCAAGGTGGTTGGGATAGAAATATTTCAGGTGACCCCATGTTTAGTACATATAATATTGCATTGGCTATGTCTGTTCCGCCTCCTGCAAATATCGAAACCATCATTCAATATATGCTCAGTAAAGAAATGCTTGATTTTGCTCCAGGAAAAAATGCTGGATATTCAAATTTTGGTTTTGGCATTTTAGGAAGAGTGATTAAAAAAATAACCAATCAGAGCTATGAGACTTATGTAAGAGATACCATATTAGCTCCCTTAGGTATAACAGATATGCACTGTGGAAGAAGTCTTTTAATTAATAAGCTTCCTAAGGAGGTAAATTATTACGATGATCCGAGCGCACCTCTTGTTCCTTCAATTTTTGATACTACTATATTAGTGCCTTACCCGTTCGGTGGTTTTAATATGGAAACTCTTGAATCAGGCGGAGGATGGGTTGCTTCGGCTCAAGATTTATGTAAATTGATGTGTGCTGTTGATAAATTTAGCTCAAGACCAGACATTCTTTTATCATCAACCATCAATACCATGGCTACACCTATCCATTCTAATTTCGGTAGTCCTTATGCGCTTGGATGGTTTATTAATACCACTTCTAACAATTGGTGGCACGATGGTTCCCTAGGTGGTACCATGACCTATCAAGCCAGACGTAATACTGAAATAAACTATGCTCTTTTGGTAAATTCTAGTTACAGTAGTGGTCAATATAATGCTCTAAGCAGTTTAGTTGGTACCATTATACCACTTATAACAAGTTGGCCAGCAATTGATTTGTTTGATTCAACAATTGTTTGCTCTCCAATAAATGCTGTAAATAATATTTCCAAAAATTCATCCTTGTTTACTGTTTATCCAAATCCTTCCAACGGCAAATTTACAGTTAAGTTTGAAGGGTTTCAACAGACAGATTACAAACTTACAATCTGTAATTTATTAGGGCAAGAAATTTATACTTCATTTATTAAGGAACAACAATCTACAGCAGACATCGACCTTACTGATTTTTCAAAAGGAATTTATTTTGTGAAAATCGATGACGGAACGAATAGCTACAAACAAAAAATTATTATAGAATAACAAATAGTATTTGATAAAAAATTAAATATAAACCCCATACCATGAAAACAAAAAACTCTATTTAATATTATTCACAATAATGATTGTTTTTAGTGCCTTTTCCATTGAAAAAAAACATACTAGCTTTGGATACCATATAAAATGGAGAAATAATAAATTTAAAAATACCAAAAAGCCATTGACGATTATTTCATCAATGGCTTTTAAAAAATTTGTAAATTTATTTAAACTAGATGCAAATGTTTTAAAATTGATTCCCAATCCGGAAACTCCTCAGATCCAAATTGAATCCAATTACCTTCAAAATCCTTTGCACCATTATTGGGTCTATCATCAATTAAAATATCGCCCTTAATCAAATCTTTCCTATGCGTTAAAATGAGTTTCCTATTGGCTAACTCTCCAAATTGTTCTTCTAACCAAAGTCTCTTGTCTGTCCATGCTGAAGAATTATTCCAAGGCGCTGTACTCAAAAAATAAACTTCATAGTTATCAGATTGTAAAAGGAGCTTTACTGCATCTATAGACCCTAAAATAGGCTTTAAATTTCTGAAGATGCCGGGAATAGTATCTGGATGTTCATCGTATGGAGAAATTTTTCTCAAGGGATGGGAATTCATTGCCGTTATAAAATCGGCAATGACTCCATCTAGGTCTATGTGTAGTATTTTTTTCAAGTTATATTTTGACGCAACTTTTAATTCTTAATTTATCTGCACCAGGAAACATTGAGTTTAGCCAAGCGGCCTCTACTATTTTTTTTTCATTGTCTGATGTGCATTTACTAATAGTATCCGTATCCATCATAGTTTCGAATGTTTCCTCTTTAGAATATCCTCTTCTAATTACATCTAGCCTTACCTTTACTTTCCACATCATAATTTAAAAATTAATAAATTTACTCGTTTATTTTACGTTCTTCAGGCTTTAGTTCTTTCCCAAATATCACTACCGCTTCCAACTCCTCCACCCACTGTTTTTCCATGTTGAGTTTTTATTGCCTCAGCTATTGCACTTTCTCCCGCCGTAGTATTTAAATTAGATAATTCTAAAACTATTGAATCCCCTAGTTCAAGTTTTGTTCTTGATTCATAATGCTTGTTAATCAGTGTTAATTTAACTTTCATATTTTTAAAATTTAAAATTTCACCTACTCCTTTTTAACGTTGTTTTTCAGCTTATTTCAACAGTTTTTTATTGTTGGATTTTATCCTTCTAAAAGAAAACTACACGATTGAAGTGTGGGTTCATAGTGAATAGTAAATCCTTTATCTCGATGAATATTTTGATCGGGACGAATGATTTCATTCTCGTAAGACAAATAACTACCTACATAATCAGGGGCTGAGCGATGAAAATCTTCTGCATTTCCAAATTGTAAAAAAGCTAATTTTGATAATTTGAAATCTACTGTATCAAAAGAATAATCAAAATCAACAATGTTATCATGCTCTACAGTTATGTTTCGTTCCCGTGTTTTGTAGTCTAACAAATGAGTAGGCTCAATCCATTCGTTAAATAGTAAAACGCCATTTGAAGCTTTATTAATGGTGTATCCATCACTTTCTTCCATTTCGAAATCAGCTCCATTTTTAGCCCAAAACTCTTTAGCCATTGCTACTGCTTTGGGGTCATCTTCTTCATCAACATACTGTTCTATTTCTCCCAAAAAATCTTTCAATGGTTGATTTGATACAATTTCTTTATCGTCAACTGTAATTGTAATTAAAGCATCATCTTCTATAATATTCACTTCTTCCCTAGACATATCTAAAATCTCTTCATAAAACTGAAGATGACTAGCATTGCCTTCTTTTACATTGTTTAAAAATTCTGATAATAATGGACAGTTTGAATTGAATTGTTCCATATCCATATTTTCTAGGAAAACTTCCATACCATCCCCATCATAAAGTGTCGCTTCATAGAACATCTTAACAAAATCGGACATTGTTTCAATGTCATCCTTTGCATAAGATATTGCTTTTTCACATTCGGCATAAGCTTCATCTCCTAAAATACCAAACATATAATTTGATATACGCCCACTGATGGTAATGGTGACATTATTTTCTATGCCCAAAGATGGAGCTTCGATTACAGTTTCATCTTCCTTAACCTTTGAAGAGATTTTATATCCTAAATTTTCTGCTAAAGCAATGAAATCAGCTATGTTTTCTCCCCATTGGTTAGAAATTACTACAATAATTTCATTTTTGATAGTAAGTGGTTCACGCATGTTAAAACGCTTAGCATCTTTAACTTCAGAATGCTTTCTGATAAACCCTAAAGAACCTTGAATTTCGTCTGGGAATACTTTTTGTAACTCTTCAAAACTAGGATTATATTTCGCTGTATAATCTTTTACGATTTCAAAAACCAATTTTCTTTTATTCAAGTTTTCTCCAATACCTTCTAAAGTATACTTTGTAAAATCTTTTGCCATTATTTATTTTTTATTTAAAATTCTATTCACATTCCAAATTAACAACTCTTTATATACTGAGGATGTGGCTCCTCCAGAAAGCTGATTTGTAAGTATTACTGGAATACCTTTATAGTAATAACAACCATCTTGTTCATCTATTTTTTGATCTTTAAAAAACAAGTTTTGCTCTTTAAGTAAGCCCGATACAGTGGCGTTAAAAACAAAAATAATTTCCGGGTTTATTTCCGAGATTACATATTCCAAATGGCCAAAAACTTCTTGTAATAACTCATTTTTAAATACTGAAATAACTTCTTTAGAATCTGTCTTTCGTATTTGAAACAAATCATAATGATATACATTTTCCTTAAAATTATTGTATTCATTTTTTTTCAACTGACTAAAAAAGTTAGCTAAATGTTTAAAATATGGTATAGGCTTTTTTTCATTAACCCCATATTTTAACTCTTCTTGATAGCTAATTATGGCTTCTATTTTTTTTTCTCTTTCTTCTATATTTTTAGATCCTATAAAATCTTTAAATGTAAGTTTTCGTTCTTTTAGTATATCTTCAAAATCATTGGTTAAAGATGGATTTAATCCTAATCCTTCTAGTATTATTGTTGGAGCTATGAGATAGGGGTTTGATGTCAATAATAT
>CAISTO010000168.1 GCA_903888395.1 uncultured Bacteroidota bacterium
ATTGAATAAAAATTTACACATATTTTACTTTTATTTTTTAATTATAAATGCCTTAAGAAGTCCAATTAGCAAGCATGTGGCAACTAATTCTACTTTCAATTTTGGTCAAATAATTAACAAAAAAATAACACTTGAATTTTATAAAAAACAAGTAGCCAAGGCATTTGCGTTTTTTATATCGAAAGTGCATTTTAATTATATGCAATTTTTACATGCAATAACTCCGATTCCAAACAACATTTTTAAATCCTTTTTCAAGTTTTATAGACTTAATATTTTCAAAGCATCAAAACTAATAACAATCAATCTTTTTTTAAGTAAAAAAGCATTTTCAAATGAATTTTTAAATTGCTTAATTTAAACTAACCAACTTTACAATTTTTCTTAAAAAAAAGTATCAATACAAAAAAAAATAATAAATAAATAATAAAATGGAAAATTTCAACAAAACAAAACAACTCCGATTGGTAGCGTTTATTACAGCGCTATTTTTTGCATTCACCATGAATGTATTTGCACAAGTTGCCCAAAGTAATAATTATACTTTTAGCACGGGAAGCACGGGGAATTTAGGACTTGATATGAATAGCAATGCTATTGATTTAAGTAGCCAACCCGACTTAACAATTCCAGGTACTTCCACCACATTGGCCACCATGGATATTGGCTTTGATTTTTGGTTTATGGGAACCCGTTATTTTCAATTAACACCAACCGTCAGGGGAACAGTAGGCCTAGGTCCAATTACTGTGAATAGTGCAACTCCAAATTTAAATCAAGTGGTGAGTAATACAGCTCCTATTTTAGCTCCTTTTTGGAATAATAATACTTTTACTCCAGGAATTGGCAGAAATTTAAGAACTAAAGTGGTGGGAACTGCACCTAATAGATGTTTTGTTTTTGAATGGCGTTTAATTACAAACTCAAGCTATTATGGTGCTGGAGATATGACTTTTCAAATGAGACTATATGAAACTTCAGGAATTGTAGAATACGTTTATGGCAATATGGCCATTACTCCAGGTAGTGTTTCTACAGTTGTTAATCAAGCTGCCATAGGTTTTACTGTAAATAATAATTTAAATAATCGTCTGGCAAGTGTAAATAACTTATCTACTTATACCAATACTTTTAATCCTTCATTTGTAAACAATGCAGTGGTTTCACAGCAAGCATCAGGACCCATTGCAGGATTATCTGCAGGACGTTATTTTAGGTATGCTCCCGCAGTTCCTTCAGCACCCACTTTATTAACTTTTAGTGGAATTAGTAATACCAGCATGACTTTAAATTGGGTTGATAATTCAACGAATGAAGTTGGTTTTGCAATTTATCGTTCTGCCGATAATGGTGCTACTTTTAACTATATTACACTAGTTCCTCAAAATGTAAATACTTTTACTCAATCATTATTAAATCCTGGTATTTCTTACCAATACAGAGTAGTGGCGGTAAGTGAAGGAGGAAATAGTACTAATTTAACAGGAACTCAAGCTTCAACCGCGGCAAGTGTTATTACTTCTACCGTTGGAGGAGGACTTTGGAGTTCAGCCACCACATGGGTTGGTGGTATAGTTCCAAACATTAATAACAATGTAACCATTGCAAATGGTGCAACAGTAATTATAGATGTACTAACAGCTACTTGTAATAATTTAACAATTGGAGCTGGCGTAAGTGGTATATTAAGTTACTCATCTACCTCATCTGCAACTTTGTTTGTAAATGGAAATGTAACGGTATCTTCCGGTGCCATATTTAATGCAGGAATTAGCAGCATTCAAACTCATAATTTAATTATTGGCGGTTTTGCCAATACTGGTGCTAGTGGAAATTTAATAGTAAATGGAACTTTTAATTTAAGTTCAGTAACTTCTCCAACCTCTGGCGCTGGTGTAATTACCACTTTTGCAGGACAAGGAAATGGAAGCATTTCAGGAACTGGTGCTACTTGTAATTTCTTTGCCGTTGTAGTTAACAAAGGCATTTTCCCAAATCCTTTGTTAAATAATCAATTAGATGTAACAAGAATAATTACCATTAATACACCAACAACTAGTACCAACAGATTAATAATTACTGCAGGTACATTTAGAGTAAGTAGCGCTTCAGTACTGACTCCATATAATGGTTCTCAAACCATTTGTAACACAGGTGGAAGATTATGGTTAAACAATGCTGCTTGCTCCGTTGGGCAAATGAATGCAGGAACATTAATTGGAGCTGGTTCTCCTACTATTTTAGGAGAATTAAGAATAGATAATGGAACTTTTAATTATGGAAGTGGAAATAATACCATGACTTTCAGTACTTCTGCATTTGTATTCAATGGTATAAATACAACTTTTGGTTCTAGGTTAACTATGAATGGCGGAACTTTAAATATGTTCGGAGCATTAACATTTGCTTCTTCACCAGCAGTATTTTTTAACATGACTGCAGGTAATATCAATATTGATCCTCAGTCGGCTAATATTTTATCTTCATCAAGTACTGCTTTTACAGTAAATGGAAGTACTTCTGTAAATTGGAGCGG
>CAISTO010000169.1 GCA_903888395.1 uncultured Bacteroidota bacterium
ATTCATAATTTATCATTCATAATTCAATAAAATTCTTATTTTCGAAACTTTATTTATAATTATATATGACTAAGATTCTTTTTACCGCAATTATTTATATCATTTCATTCAATTGGTGTATTTCACAAAACATTCAAAACAATCCGAAATCAAATCATGGGAACAAATTTGAACAATTGGGAACCATATTACCTGATGCGAATAATTTCAGAACTGCATCTGGTGCGCCTGGAAATCAGTATTGGCAACAAAAAGCAGATTATGATATAGAAGCATTTTTAAATGAAAAAGAACTTCTTTTAGAAGGAAGTGAAAAAATAGTTTACCACAATAATTCACCCGATAATTTGAATTATTTATGGTTACAGTTAGACGAAAACGAACACAATCCGAATACTGAATCAAACTACTTTAATGGCAGTAAAATTAATAAACCAGTAACTGATGCGGAATTAAAAGCTTTAGATATAAAAACACATTTAAAAGGATTTGGTACAAACATTATTTCAGTTACTGACAGTGCAGGAAATAAATTACCCTTTACCATTAATAATACCATGATGCGAATAGATTTACCAAAGGTTTTAAAAGCCAAAGGCAAATTTGTTTTTAAAATAAAATGGAATTATAAAATTCCTGAAAAAATGAGAATTGGTGGCCGTGGTGGATACGAAATGTTTGACGACAATGGCAATTGTTTATTTACCATTTCTCAATGGTTTCCGCGCATGTGTGTGTACAATGATTATGGTGGTTGGAACAATAAACAGTTTACAGGAAGAGGAGAATTTTCATTGGCATTTGGCGATTATAAAGTAAAAATGAAAGTTCCTGCCGACCATATTATAGCTGCTACAGGCGAATGTAAAAACTACGAACAAGTATTAACAGCTGAGCAATTGGCCAAATGGAAACAATCGAAAACAGCTACAAGTCCAATTGAAATAGTTACTTTAGATGAAGCAAAAGCAAAAGAGCTAAACCCCGATAAAAACAATTACAAAACTTGGATATATACTGCCGAAAATGTAAGGGATTTTGCCTGGGGAAGTTCACGCAAATTTGTTTGGGATGCCATGGGAATTATGCAGGGCAATAAACAAGTAATGTGCATGAGTTATTATCCAAAAGAATCATATGGCTTATACAGTAAATACTCTACAAAAGTAGTGGCTCACACCATCAAAACATATTCTAAATTTACGGTAAATTACCAATATCCAACTGCCATCAGTGTAGAGGCTGCAAGTGGAATGGAATATCCCATGATCTGTTTTAATTATGGTAGAACAGAAGCTGACGGAACCTATGCTGAACGCACAAAATACGGAATGATAGGCGTTATTATTCACGAAGTGGGACATAACTTTTTTCCAATGATAATTAATAGCGATGAACGCCAATGGAGCTGGATGGACGAGGGTTTGAACACCTTTGTACAATTTTTAACGGAACAAGAATTTGATAATAATTATCCTGCCGGAAGAGGACCTGCTCATAAAATAGTAGATTACATGAAATTGAGTAAAGACCAATTAGAGCCTATTATGACTAATAGTGAAAATATCAATAATTTTGGTGCAAATGCTTATGGAAAACCTGCAACTGCGTTAAATATATTAAGAGAAACTGTAATGGGGCGCGAATTATTTGATTACGCATTTAAACAATACGCACAAAGATGGGAATTTAAACACCCCACTCCTTCCGACTTTTTCAGAACCATGGAAGATGCTTCCGGTGTAGATTTAGATTGGTATTGGAGAGCTTGGTTTTACGACATTGACCCAGTAGATATTAGTTTAGATTCAGTTAGTTTAATAAGGGTAAATAATACCAAAGAAATTCCTGAAAAAATGGTTACTACTAAAAGGAGAGACATTCCTGTAGAATTTGAGTTTATTTCAAAAATTAGAAACAAACAAAGTGGCATGACTTTTTTAGTAGATTTAGATACTACACTTAGAGATTTTTATTATTACAACAAAGCAAAAACAGAAGATTTCCCTTTAGAAACTACTAAAAATGTAAATGAAAGACTGACACTTTTAACACCAGAAGAAAGTAAAGTATTAGAAAATAATTATTACTATGAGTTAAATTTTAGCAATAAAGGTGGCTGTGTAATGCCTGTAATTATTCAGTGGAATTATACCGATGGAACCAATGAAATAGATCAAATTAGTGCTTATATTTGGCGTAAAAATGAAACTAATTTCACCAAAACATTTGCAAAAAACAAAGAAGTAAAATCAATTGTAATTGACCCATACCGCGAAACTGCCGATATTAATGAATTCAATAATACTTGGCCAATAACTATTGCAACATCACGCTTTGATATTTATAAAACTAAAAAAGTAGGACGTGGTGAAAACAATGATTTGAACTTGATGCAAAAAGCAAGAGGAACGAAATAATTTTGGATTTTGGATGTTGAATTTTGGATTGGGAGATGAGAGATGGGAGATGAGTTAATCTAAATTCTCACGGTCGTTGAGCTTGTTGAAACTATTTCAAAATACAACATAATTTAACATTTCGACAAGCTCAATGTCCCAAAAGGTCGTTGAGCTTGCCGAATCCGAACACGTATTTTTAGTGATAGGGAATTTGGAATAGAGAATTGAGATTTGTTGGTGTTGTGTCACCTCTAAGAGGCCTTAGTTTGTAGGGTTTATTTTGTTTTACAATAGTATCGCCTCTACGAGGCTTTTAGGAAGTCTTGTTTGTTTTCTTACAATTGTATCGCTTCAACTTGGCTTTTTGGGAAATTGTGCCGTAGGCACTATATATGGGTAACATCAGTAAAACTATAAAAGTCACTTTGTGCCGTAGGCACTATACATTGCTAAAAATAAAATACCAGCCACACCACTACTAAAACTGGTAGTAAATAAGGTAAGCTATACTTAAAAATATAATCACCAAAGCTGGGCATTTTTACTCCTGCTTTATCAGCAATGGATTTAACCATAAAATTAGGACCATTTCCTATATAAGTCATGGCACCAAAAAACACCGCACCAGTAGACAATGCGGATAGAAAATTGATGTGATCCGTTTTCAAAAATTCCTTTACATCATTCATGTTATCCATGCTAAATCCAAATTTGGCAAGTACCACAGCAAATACATTTAAATAAGTTGGCGCATTGTCGAGTACCGATGAAAATGCTCCGCTGAACCAATAAGCAACGCTTACAGATATTTTACTGCTTATTTCCGGGTTTTGAGCCATGTGCTCCAACCATTGCAAAGCAGGAATCATGGTTAAGAATATGCCAATAAATAACCATGCCACTTCTTTAATTGGATCAAATGAAAATTCATTGCTTTCTAATGCTTTTTTGTTGCTTAATTTAAAACAAAAGAAAGCAGCACTTAATTGAATAATTTCACGAATAAAAGATATTTTTTTGCCATCAATGGCAATATGCGGAAGACCATCAATTAGGTTTGGATCAATAAAAATACTGATGATTCCAATGGCCAACCAAATAAAATTTTTCTTACCATTGATAATAATTTTATTGGTGTAATGAGCGCTAACATCCACATCGTCTAATTGGGTGTTTTTTCTATCTACCAAAAAGAAAACAAATAAAATACCTGCAATGCCAACTATCCATTTTGGCAATAAATGTATAAAAGTCCATTGAAAAGGAACGCCTTTTAAGTAACCCATAAATAAAGGAGGATCTCCAATTGGAGTTAATAATCCACCTAAATTAGATACAATAAAAATAAAGAAAACAATGTGATATGGCTTTAATCGGTAACGGTTAATGCGCATAAATGGTTTGATTAACAATACTGAAGCACCGGTAGTTCCTAGTAAGTTGGTTAGAATTGCTGCCAATAATAAAAACAAAATATTATTGATTGGCTTACTTTCAATATCTACAAAAACATAAATGCCTCCACTTGCAACAAACAAAATGGTAAGCAAACTGATAAAGGAAATATATTCACCAATGGTTTCCAAAGGATGGGTAAAATTATCCATTGCAAAGCCATAATATAAAAACACAATTACACCTAAACCTACACTAACTTTTGAATAATGATGGTGCCAAAATTTTTCAAGGAATATTGGACCAATGGCTATTAATAGTAATAATAATACAAAAGGAAAAACTAAAAATAATGGTGGAATGATATGCATGAATAATATTTAAAATGTTTTACAATTATAATTTACAAAAAATGTTTTTATTGCAAATAATAATCATGGCAAATATGAATAAACTATTGATAATTTTTACATTTTTATTGGCAAATAAAATAGAGGCCAAAACATTTTTTGCTTTCCCTTTTTCCATTACACAAAATTTTTCGGAAGAACAGAAAATAGAAAAACTAATTAATTACATAGAAAAAAGTGAAGCCCTATTTATTAGAAATGGTACAGAATACCCCGCAAAAGAAGCCGCTGACCATTTAAGAATGAAACGTAAAAAAGCAGGAAATAAGGTAAAAACGGCCAAAGATTTTATTGACTTAATAGCCAGCAAATCATCTATGAGTGGAGAAGCCTATCAAATGAAATTTAAAAATGGTGCTATTATTAACACCCGCGATATGTTAAACAATGAACTCAGGAAAATAGATAAATAATCATTTATTTTACCAATCCAAACTGATTGAAATGATGCCAAGTATGTTTGGTAAAAAACTGAGTCCATTCCTCAACATTTAATAAACCAAAAATTGGATGCGTTTTATCAACAATGGCATTTTCTTTGATTGCATTTGCAACTAATAGATGTCGTTTTTCATATTCATCAATGGCCAATGACAGGTTTGCTAAAGTGCATTCAAACGATAAACTTTCTGTAAATTCATTGGTAATTCCTCGTTTGAAACCTCCCTCCGACCATAAAAAAGCACGCTTTACTTTCTCAATTTTATCGGCTGGTGTTAATACCTTCACTTTATTATTCGATAATACATAATCGTAAATTAAACTTACATGTTCTATCATTTGCTGCGCATTTAAACTCCCAAATAATGCAGGAGTTTCAGGATTTAATTCGTTGCGAAGTGCAGTAAAATCAATATCTGGAAATTTTGTGAAGTTCATATTTTAAAAATTAATTATTCTCCTTTTATATATATTTCATTTAAATAATTATAGGTTTCTATCTGACTACTTTTTTTGTTTTTACAATCACTTAATTGATAATCATTTTCGCCATGTTCGTTAATTCTTCTGGCTTTACATTCATCGTTTAATTGCAAATTGATAATTGTTTTTATGGTGTTTTTTATTGCTGGATTATAAATAGGGAAAGCACATTCTATTCTATTGGTTAAGTTTCTGCTCATCCAATCGGCACTGGCCAAATAAATTAATTCACTGCCATTATTACAAAAAATATACACACGTGCATGTTCTAAAAACTTGTCAATGATACTGATTACTTCTATGTTTTCACTTAATCCTTTTACACCTGGAAGCAAAGAACAAACTCCTCTCACTATTAATTGAATTTTTACTCCTACCCTACTTGCATCATATAATTTTTTTATCACATCATTGTCAACTAAACTATTCATTTTAGCAATGATATACGCGGACTTACCTTCTTTTTTATTTGAAATTTCGGTATCTATCATTTCTAAAAACCTACGTTTCATGTTATCAGGCGCTATTAATAAGTGCTTATAAACTCCACGTTTCATGTTTAAAAACAATTGGTCACTTAACATTTCTAACTCATTTGATATGCGCTCATCTTTAGTAAAAATTGCAAAATCACTGTAAATTTTAGCTGTCATTCCATTGTAATTTCCAGTAGATAAATGTGCGTATTTAACCGTTTGATTGTTTTCTTTTCGGTAAATTAAACAATATTTGGTATGTACTTTTTGCCCAGGTTTTCCAAAATGAACATGTGCCCCAGCTTCTTGTAATTGATTGGTCCAATATATATTTGATTCCTCATCAAACCTAGCTTGTAGCTCCATTAATACAACCACTATCTTACCATTTTTTATTGCATTTATTAATGCATTAACTACATTACTATGCTTTGCAACCCTATACAAAGTTATTTTTATAGTATGAACATTTGGATCAATAGCCGCTTCGCGTAACAAGCGAATTAAATAATCGAATGACTGATAAGGATGGTGTAATAAAACATCGTGTTTAGCAATTACATCAAATAAATTTTTAGCTTTTTCTAGTTCTCTAATTCCTAAAACAGGAAGTGATTCATAATAATCTTCCTCACTTCCAACCTTTGGAAAATCCATGAAATCTTTAAAATTATGATACATACCACCGGCAACCATGTTTACATTTTTAAGATCTAGTTTTTTTGCAAATAAATCGAGCATTTGCTTGGGCATAGCGGCATCATACACAAACCTAGTGGGCACTCCACGAGAACGCTGTTTGATACTTTTTTGAATTTTATCGAGCAATGATACGGTGTAATCCCTATCATCTGTATCAAGCGTAAACTCCGCATCACGGGTAATTTTTATTATATATGATTCATAAGTATCGTAATCAAATTGTTGGAATATTCTACTTAAATTCAGTTTTATAATGTCTTCCAAACAAATAATAAAGTTTCCATTTTCATTGCTTGGCAATTGATAAAAACGGTTTAAAATACCAACGGGAACTTCTATAATGGCATGTTTTGGAGCCAATATATTTTTACTATCTAAAAGTCGTACGGCCAAATAAATTGAACGATCTCTTAAATGTGGAGTATGTCTTAAATCGTCAATTATAATTGGAAAAAGTAAATTGATAACATTGGTTTTAAAATAATTTTTAACTTGTAATTTTTGAACTTCATCAAGTTCATTGTTATTCACTAAAAATATTTTTTTTGCTGCTAAACTTGGTAATATACTATTTTGATAATTTTTATTGAACCTGTCTTGTAGCGTTTGTACTTTTAGTTGAATAGCTTCTAATATTTCATCAGGACTATTTTGCACATCGCTGATTGCTTTTTTGCCATTTACTCTCTGAACCCTGCGTAATTGGGCAACACGTACTTTAAAAAATTCGTCTAAATTGGAAGAAAAAATAGCTAAAAACTTAATCCTTTCCATTAAAGGATTTGCAGGATTTTCGGCTTCCTGCAATACTCTTTCATTAAAATAAAGCCAACTTATTTCTCTGTCTTTAAATAGGTAACCTTTACTAGATTTGATCATTTATAATATAATTTATTAGGTAATATATTGCAAATTAACAATAAATAAAGATTGCTTGTATATTAACATTTAAACAACTGAATGGGTATAAACAAAAAAAATCCCGCTTTTTTGGAGCAGGATTTTTTTTAAAATTATCAAATTTTAAGATGCTTTTTCTTCTTTCAAGAAAGGAACATTTACGCTTAATAAATAGTATGAACCAAATAATATAGCAGTGAATAATAAGTCGCCTTGCAATGCATTTTTAAAGAAAGGTAAACCTGCATAGTAACTTTGTAATAATCCACTAAAATTAGTTGGGTAAAAAGTATTGTCTGCAGTGTATAAAAACACACAATTGGTGATTAAAAAGAATACTACAGAACCTAATAACGATGAACCTAAAACAGAAATTGGATTGTTTTTATTGGTAACAAACATTCCAATTACACCAAATAATGCAATACAAGCATAAACAGGAATCATGCCTGCGCCATAAAAACCAACAAAAAAATCACTGATAAATAATGCAATTAAAGGCAAGCCAATGGCTAAATATCTATTGGCAATAAATGCACCTGCAAATAATGCAATGGCACCCATTGGTGAAAAATTTGGGGCAAAAGGTAAAAAACGACTGATTGCAGCTAATGCAATTAAAGCAACGATTGTTATAAATTTTTTATTCATTTTTATAGATTTATTATTATTTAAGGATTGCAAAGTAAAGCATATACTTTATAAACAAAAACAATTATTTGTTGAATTCATCAACAAATTGTGAATTTTAGAATTGTTGTAAAATCAACCGTTTAATTCATAAAAATACCATTGGGCAATTTTTGTTATATATATATTTGATAAATTATTCATATTGCAACACTATTAAATTACAATAATTTAAAACAATTACAATATGAAAAAACACTTTTTACTAGCTGGAATAGTATTTAGTTTGGGAATTTCTACAAGCATAAATGCACAAACACAGCCTGCAACTGGAACAGGAACGGTACTTATTGAAAAAGTTGAAGCCAAACCAGGTGAATTAAAAATAGCTTATGAAAAATACAAGCTTTCAAATGGCTTAACATTAATCATTCATGAAGACCATTCAGATCCTTTGGTTCATGTAGAAGTTACTTACCATGTGGGTTCTGCTCGTGAAGCAGCTGGTAAATCAGGTTTTGCACATTTATTTGAGCATATGTTATTCCAAGGTTCTGAGCATGTAAAAGACGAAGAACATTTTAAAATGGTTTCGGCTGCCGGTGGGCAAATGAATGGAAATACAACCAGAGATAGGACTACTTATTTTGAAACTGTTCCTTCCAATTATTTAGAAACTGCACTTTGGTTGGAATCAGATAGAATGGGTTTTTTATTGGATTCATTAACCACTAAAAAATTTGAGGTACAGCGCTCCACTGTAAAAAACGAAAAAGGACAAAACGTAGATAACGTTCCTTACGGTAAAGTAAATGAAATTCGTGATCAAAATATGTATCCAATGGAACATCCGTATAGCTGGCCAGTAATTGGCTACTTACGCGATTTGGATAATGCAACCATTGAAGATGTAAAAAACTTTTTTATGCGTTGGTATGCGCCAAACAATGCTTCATTAATTATTAGTGGCGATGTAAATCCCGCTGAGGCAATTAAATTGGCAGAAAAATATTTTGGCCCAATTCCAAAAGGTCCAGAAGTTCGCAAACAAAGAGTAGAACCTTTCCGTTTGGCAGATAATAAATATGTAAATTATCCTGACAAAGTATTTTTCCCAATGAACGAATATACTTGGCCTACAGTTGCTCAATACCATGTGGATGAACCTGCATTGGATTTTTTAGGAGGTATATTAAGTCAAGGTAAAAACTCTATTTTCTATCGTAATTTCCAAAAACCTGAAAAAGTTGCGCAAGCATCTGCCTATAATTCAGGTTCAGAACTAGCAGGTGAATTTGTAGTTGATTTATATACTTTCCCAGGAAGTGAAGACAATGAAGAAAAATTATTGATGGAAACTTTTGCTGAATTTAATTCAAAAGGAATTACAGAAGAAGAAATAGCTGCTGCTTATGCACAAATAGAAAATAGCTTAATTGGCGCCATGGAAAGTGTGCAAGGTCGTTCGTCATTGTTAATGTTTTTTCAGTATATTCATAATGGAAAAACTTATAACGTAAACGAAGAATTAGCTCGTTACAAAAAAGTAACTAAAGAAGATGTAATGCGTGTATTTAGAAAATATATTTATAATGTAAATACTAAAACATCTCAAAACTTTGTAAAAGTAAGGGTGTTTCCTAAAGATATGAACGCTGCAAACAAACAAGAGTACGTTCATAAAGATCCAGAAATGGAAAAAGGAACAAACGAATTAGAATATAAAGGATTACAATACAATAAAGCACCAAATACTTTTGATAGAAGTGTTCATCCCACTCCTACAACAGCAAAAAATGTAATTGTTCCAACTTTTTGGCAAACCATATTACCTAACGGTATTAAAGTTATTGGTACACGTTCTTCAGAAACACCAAACATTGATATTACTATAAAAATGAAAGGTGGAAATATGGTTTTAGACCCAAGTAAAACAGGTTTAGCAAGTTTAACTGCAAGCATGATGGGTGAGGCAACACAATCAATGACGGGAGAACAATTAGACGCAGCCACTCAAAAAACTGGTGGTGGATTTGGTTTCAGTGCGGGTTTTGATGCATCATTTGCTTCATTAGGTTGTCAAAAGAAAGATTTAGATGCCATGCTTAAAATATTTGAAGATGCATTGATGCACCCTAAATTTAATGCTGATGATTACAAACGTATTTCAAACCAAACTTATCAAAATGTAGAACAAAGTTTACAAAGTGCATCGTATGCAGGTGGTTTAGTTTTTTCAAAATTAATGTATGGTAAAAATTCTATTCAAGGTGTTCCTGCTGGTGGAACTACAAAATCAATCAAAAGTTTTAGCATAAAAGATGTTCAAAATTATTACGACAAATATTATGCGCCTGATTATGCTACTGTAGTTGTTATTGGCGATTTAACGCAAGAAGAAGTATTAGCCAAATTAAGCTTTTTAAATAATTGGAGTAAAAAAAATGTGGTATTACCTACCCTTCCTGCAACTGTTCCTGCTGCGCAAACTCAAATATATTTAATTGATAAATACAAAGCTCCACAATCACAAATATTTGTTGGAACTGCTGGTATTCCTTACGATTGGGAAGGCAAATATTACAAAGCATCTTTAATGAATTTTATTCTTGGAGGTAACTTTAACAGTCGCTTAAACTTAAACTTACGTGAAGACAAAGGCTTTACTTATGGTATAAATAGTAGCATGAGAGGCAATGAATTCAATGGAATTTGGGCCACTTCTGCTGGTGTTCGTGCAAGTTCTACTGATAGCTCCGTTCGTGAAATTATCAATGAAATTAACTTGATACGTGAAAAAGGAATTGATGATGAAGAATTAGCATTCATCAAATCTTCTATCGGACAAAGTGATGCTTTAAGGTATGAATCAAATGGTGATAAAGCAGGATTTTTAAGCTTGATAGCTGATAAAAATTTACCAGCAGATTATCAAACCAGACAAAGAGCAATTTTAAATGCATTGACTAAAGAAGACGTAAAAGCATTGGCTAACGAAATTGTTAATCCAAATACATTAGTAATTGTAGTAGTTGGCGATAGAGATAAAGTGACTGAACCTTTGAAAAAATTAGGTTATAAAGTAACTGAGGTAAGAGCAAACGACTAATTGATTTAGGGATTTGGAGATTTAGAGATTTAGAGAACAACAAAAAGCCCTTTAAAACTTGCGTTTTAAAGGGCTTTTTGTTGTTCAATTTTTTAGAATTTAATGATTAGAATTTCGAATTTCTTTTTTTAACCTTTTATTTCCTGACACAATTCTATTAAAACACCATTGCTGCTTTTTGGGTGCATAAATGCAATTAACTTATTGTCGGCTCCTTGTTTTGGTGTTTCATTTATAAACACAAATCCTTCTGCTTTTAAGCGAGTAATTTCAGCATAAATATCATTTACCGCAAATGCAATGTGATGCATTCCCTCGCCTTTTTTATCAATGAATTTAGCAATTGCACTGTCTTCATGTGTGGCTTGTAATAATTCAATTTTGGTTTCACCTGTTTTATAAAAAACAGTGCGCACATGTTCACTCAAAACCGCTTCTTCTTTATAAGGTTTTGAATTGAATAATGCATTGAATAATTGAATGCTTTCATCCGCGTTTTTTACGGCTATTCCTATGTGTTCTATGTTGTTTAACATGGTTAAATTGTTG
>CAISTO010000170.1 GCA_903888395.1 uncultured Bacteroidota bacterium
AAAATTATATTAGAATAAAATAAAAGTTGAAATGATTTGGAAATGGTGCTAAAGCAAAAAAGGAATTTTATTTAGTTAACAGTTGCTTTTAAGCAACTGAAAAAAAGAAAGCATACAAATTGGCTTTAGCCAAATAAATTAACATTAAAAAATAATATGAGTTGGGTAAGAGTATATTTGCATATGGTATTTTCTACTAAAAATAGACAACCATTTTTAAATTCTTCTGAATTAAGAAGAAATGTTTTTGAGCATATTAAAAATTATGCAGAAGAAAAGGGGATTTGGCTTGACTGCATAAATGGTTATCAAGAACATGCCCATTGTCTTATTTCACTTGGCAAAGAACAGACCATAAGCAAAGTAGCACAGTTAATAAAAGGCGAATCGTCATATTGGATAAATCAACATAATCTTACTTCTGAAAAATTTGTTTGGCAAGATGATTATTGGATTGTAGGAGTAAGCGAAAGCCATCTTGAATCAGTAAGAAAATATATCCATAATCAAGAAATACATCACTCAAATCAATCATTTGAAAGTGAAATAAATAATCTTATGGAGAAATATGGATGGAGTTTTATAAAAAACAAATAATAATAAAAATATGGAAGCTAAAACATGTGCCAGTTGTGGCGAAATAATAAAAGGCCGAATCGACAAAAAGTTTTGTGACGATGCCTGTCGAAGTAATTTTAATAATAGACTCAATAGCGATACCAGTGCTATGATGAAAACCATCAATAATGTGCTGCGTAAAAATCGCAGAATATTAGAAAGTTTAATTCCATTAGAGGAAGGAAAAACTAAAGTAACTTTAAAAAAACTACAAGAAAAAGGATATAATTTTATTTACCAAACCCATAATTATACCACAAAAGCTGGAGCTAATTATGTGTTTTGCTATGAGTATGGTTATTTGCCTTTAGAAGGGAATATGTATATGTTGGTGAAAAGATTGGAAAGTTAAAAACCTTACTTAGCCTCGTTTTCCTTCTTAATCATCATGGCTTGAATTTGCTTCATGGTAGTTTCCATTCCATTTGGACTTCCATCTAAGAAAATAACGTTTCCTTTGCCATATTCAGCAAAGTTTTTAACTGCTTCGGTCCACATGCTAAATAAAATTACATTGGTATCTAAGTTAGCTTGTTTCATTTCTTCAGCTGCATTCGACATTCCTTTTGCCACTGCTTGGCGAAATAAAGCTACACCCTCTCCACGTAATAATGCTGCTTGTTTTTCGGCTTCAGCCGATATTTTTATCGCATTTCCTTCAGCTTCTGCAGCCTTAGTTTTTGTAATCAATAAAGCTTGTCCTTCATTTTCTGCTGCTGCTTTCAAATTATTGGAAGCTACCACTTTACTCATACTTTCAATAATGGCTTGATCAAATGTAATGTCGTTAATTTGAAGATCTTGCAAATGATAACCCCAAGTAGATAAAGTATGGTCAATTTGGTCTTTTACAAAGTCAACAATTTCTTTTCTAGAAGCCAATACTTCAGCCTGTTTTTTAGAAGCCACAAACGCACGAATACTTCCTTCAATGGTGCGAATTAATGCTTGCATCAAATCTTTTTCACTAAAAAATTTAAATGCTACACGTTGAACAGTATCGTCTTCTTGATCCATTACACTGAACAACAACATAGATTTAAAATATACATTTGCTTGGTCAATGGTTACAGCTTGGAACTCTAATTCTACCGAACGATTTTGAATTGAAATTCGCTTGTAAACCTGCTCAATTATTGGGATTTTTAAATTTAAACCCGGTTGCATGATTCGTTTGTATTTACCAAAAACAGTAATTACAGAAACGGTGCCTTGTTGAACAGTTTGTACAGCTGATAAAATGATTAAAACAGCGGCTACAAAAATGATTAATACAATATACATGATTTTAATTTTTAATAAGTTTGCAAGCTTAAATAAAAAAAAGATTTATTAATAGTTTTAATATTTAAAAGGAAAATATCTTCTTTAAGACTTTACCATAACATAATATTTTTCTTATTGAAATTATATACCTTTGGCACTATATTTAATGTAATTTATGAAGAAAATTTTCATTTTAACTTGTTTGTTTTTAGGCGTAGTTTTTGTTGGTTTTAACCAATTAATTTCAAATCCAACAGGTGCTCCCGCCGGTTATTCAGGTTCACCTGCCGATGGACAAACATGTGCTAACTGTCACGGGGGAACAGCAACTACAGCAACAAATAATTTAACTACTAATGTTCCAACGGCAGGTTACACACCTGGCCAAAGTTATACTGTTACAGTAACTATAACAGGTACTTCAGCTCGCAAAGGATTTGAGGTTTCGCCACAAAATAGTTCCGGAATGATGCTAGGAACTATTGCTTCTGGTTCTGGTTCTATGATAGTAGGAACTAAATATGTTACGCATACTTCTGCTAAAACCGCAAATCCTTCAACATGGACATTTACTTGGACGGCTCCTGCTAAAGGAACTGGAACAGTATCTATTTATGGTGCATTTGTAAACGGAAAGTTAAATGTAAGCAAACAAGTGAT
>CAISTO010000171.1 GCA_903888395.1 uncultured Bacteroidota bacterium
TTAAATAAACGCACAAGTTGTTCCTGAGATAGCCAAACAGTATCATTTTCAAATTGAACTTCAATTTGAGTTTGATTATCACTTCCTTTATATATTTCTATTTGGTAACCATTAGGTCAAGGTTGTAATGTTTACTTATTTATTCTTGAGTTTTTCCTTATACAACTCCATGTTGAATGGTATTTGCAAAATTTGCACATACCACTTTTTCATCTAATTCACCTTCTTTAAATATATTACGAATGTGTTTTAAAATTACTGTTATATCATTATAAAAACAACTCTGCTAATTGAATTTGATAAAGCCAAATGGATTCTTTTTTAAATAGTAATCGCACCTCAGTAATTTTTTCTTTCGTTGTAAATATTTCTATTTGGTTTTGCATTATGCTGAAATTTTAAATTGTGTATCCTTATTTGTATTTAATCTATGACCAACATAAATAATCATTTCAAGGTTGTAAAAGGCTAATTTTCTTTTAATTTTTTGTTACCTTCTATTTGAACTGTTTCCAAAATGGAACAAGTTGCATTTATGTTTTTTTCATCTGTTTCAGTTGTTGCATTTTTTGCAACAGTTGAAACTCTATTTAATTCTCCAAAAACAAATATGTTTTCAAGTGCCTTGAAATAAAAGATTTATCTTTCTTAGTCTCTATGTTTCTTTAATTTGAACTTGTCGGAATTTCCGATTGGTTGAATCTTCAACTAATTCACCTTATTTAAATATATTTTGAATGTGTTAAACTATATTAGTTTTACAACTTTCAAAAAAATTACATTTAATATTAAGCCAATTAACGAATAGTAACACTTGTAATATCTGTATCTTGATTGTAATTAATAATCCCAAAGTTTGCTAACTTTTTAGTTAATTCAGGTGAAGCTGAAACAAACTTAACCACTCCATTTTCGGCATTATCCATTACCACTTTTCTTAAAAAACCTTTACCCTGGAATTCTGGTTTAAATTCAATAAAATCTATCCCGCCCAAATCCCAGTGAATACCACCCACCATTTGCTTATTTATAATGATTGGTTGTAAAGCTCCACCGCTATAACTTTTTCTTCCTTTTTGTTCCAACCATTTTTGATCATCCTGGCTAACCTTTCCAAAATATTTTATTTCGTTGTTTTCAATTTCAAGAATTAAGTTGATCCATTTTCGCATTTCATCATTTTCCATAACAATAAATAGTGTTATTAAAAAAAATGGATGATTTATTAATCTGTTAAATTATATTTTACAAATTGGTAACTACTGTTTGCAATATGTAAAATAATAAATATATTTGCACTTTCAATGATTGAAGTATGAAAAAGTTTGTATGTTATTTTAGAGTTTCGACACAAAAACAAGGTTTTGACGGATTGGGCATCTCCTCACAAAAAGCTGCAGTGAAAAATTATGTTAGAAGAGAAGACGCAGAAATTATTGCTGAATTTACAGAGGTAGAAACAGGAACGAGAAAACGTAAACGGATTGAAATTTATAAAGCCATTGATTTAGCTAAAAAATTAGGAGCAACTCTAATAGTTGCAAAATTAGATCGTCTAGCCCGTGATGTTGAATTTACCAGTGCATTGTTTAATGCTAATGTAGATTTTATTTGTTGCGATAATCCAACAGCGAACAAATTAACAATTCAATTATTATCTGTCATTGCGGAGCATGAAGCGGAAGTAATTTCAACAAGGATAAAAAGTGCGTTAGCTGTTAAAAAGGAACGTATTAAGAATGGTGTAACAACCAATAAAGATGGATCAATAATGAAACCTGTTAATGGAACTTATAGACTTGGTAACCCTAATGGATTTGGAGATTATCAAAAATTAGGCGTTCAAAAAATAAAAGAGTTAGCATTGACAAACAAATCAAATATTCAAGCTATGGATGTAGTATGTAATGCCAGAAAACAAAGTTTAACACTTCAGCAAATAGCAAATAAATTAAATGAGCTTCAGTATACCACTAGAAATGGAAAAAACTTCACCCCTACTCAAGTACATAGATTGCTTACTAAGTGTGCGTAGTAATTTTTAAATGAAAGTATTCCAAAACGTATGTAAATAAAAAAGTTATAGCATGTTTTAAATAAAAACCTATTTCTTCAACTGTTTTACAACGTGAGAATATTGCCAAATTATGAGATCAACTAATTTCTCTCAACAGTGTTGATAGTTTCGGGAAGTCTTTATATGACTCTTAAAACCACTTCATTCTCCAAATATTCTCTTTTGAAAATCCTTTTATTTCTGGCTCATTTTGTTCAAGTGTAAACTTTCCGCTCGTTTTTAATACGAGGGCAAAAACAATAAAAATTTACTCTCGTTCTACAAATAAGAGTAAATTTTACTCTCGTTCATATTTTGTGATAGATTGTAAGGTTACCCTGCCAATTTGCTATTATGAGCGGTATTATTGTCCAACGCTGATGTTTAGGTTAGGCAATTCAACTTGAAGTTTTATTTTTGCTTTTAATGCTGTAAAAACTTTTATCAAAGTGTCCATTGTAACATTACTTGCATTGTTTTCAAGTCTTGAAATTTGGGCTTTTTGAACACCAATTAGTTTTCCAAGTTCTTCCTGTGTCAAA
>CAISTO010000172.1 GCA_903888395.1 uncultured Bacteroidota bacterium
CTAAATATTGATAATGAGGAAGAAAGTTTTTTTTACGGTTTAATTTGTAATGAAAACAATTCTCGCTTAGCATGGTTAATCAATCATGCCATAGCAATTGATTTGGCTAAGGAAAACAGTATTGAATGGTATAATGATTTAGAAAATGAAAAGTATTACTTTGATAAATTCGTTTACATTGATGAATTAAACCATTTAACATACACATTCTTCTCTAATTACGATGACAATGTTTCGCTTTTTACTGAGCTAAAGTTAAGAGCCATGAAGTATTTTATTTTAATAGAAGGTGGATTAACTTTTTTTGATGAGAAGTTGTTTTTAAAAAAAATGAAATGTATTAATGAAATTCAGCTCATTAGTAAAATAGACCAAAAAAGGCTGAAACACAAAGTGAATTTAATTTTATAACCGAATTTTAGATAAATATATCATGAATAATATACTTTTTAATCGTACCAAAATAGTAGCTACCATTGGCCCCGCAACAAGCAGTTTAGAAAAACTGAAAGAAATAATATTAGAAGGTGTGGATGTTTGTAGACTTAACTTTTCACACGGTTCATACGAAGACCACAAACAAGTAATTGACAATATTAAATTAGCCAATGAACAACTTGGAACCAATGTTTGTATGTTACTTGATTTGCAAGGACCCAAATTAAGAGTTGGCGAAATGGAAAACGGGAAAGTAGAGCTTATCAATGGCGAAATGATAGAAGTTACTACTGAAAAATGCATGGGTACAAGTAACCGTGTTTATGTAAATTTTGAAAATTTACCTAAAGACGTAAATCCAGGTGAACGTATATTATTAGATGATGGTAAGCTAGAATTAAAAGTAATTGAAACCAATAGAAAGAATTTAATCAAAGCACAAGTAATTGTTGGTGGTTGGCTTTCAAACAAAAAAGGTTTCAATTTACCAAATACCAAAATGAGTATTCCAAGCATGACACAAAAAGATTTGGATGATTTGAAATTTGGTATTGAAAACAAAGTAGAATGGGTTGGACTTTCATTTGTTAGAAATGAAAACGATGTAATTTTTCTTAAAAATATTATAGAATTAAACGATTGGAGACCACGCGTAATTTCAAAAATAGAAAAACCAGAAGCAGTAATCAATATTGATAAAATCATTGCAGTTTCTGACGGAATTATGGTTGCTCGTGGCGATTTGGGTGTGGAAATGCCAATGGAGCAAGTTCCAGTTATTCAAAAACGCATTGTAAAAAAATGTATTGAAGCCAGTAAACCTGTCATCATTGCTACTCAAATGATGGAAAGTATGATTGTAAGTCCGGTTCCTACTCGTGCTGAATTAAACGATATTGCAAATGCAGTGATGGATGGTGCTGATGCTGTAATGTTAAGCGCTGAAACCAGTGTTGGTGCATTTCCTGTGAATGCAATTAGCTACATGAGAAAAACTATTTTAGAGGTGGAAACAAATACCAATGCTCCCTATTTTAAAGGTGTTAGACCATCATCCGAAAGTGAAACATTTTTTTCAGATGAAATTTGTTTTACAGCTGTTAAAGTAAGCGATCACTTAAAAGCAGATGCCATTGTTGGTATGACTTTTTCGGGTTATTCAGCTTATAAGATCTCATCATTCCGTCCTAAAGCAAGTATATTTATTTTTACTACCAATCCACGTTTGGTTAATACCTTAAGCTTAGTGTGGGGCGTTCGTGGATTTTTATACCGCGAGTTTGAAAGCACTGACGATTCAATGCAAGATGTGAATGATAATTTATTAAAAGGTGGTTTTATAAAACCTGGACAGGTAGTAATAAATACAGCTAGTATGCCTATTTCACAAAGATCTAGAGTAAATACAATTAAAGTTTCTGAAATAAAATAAATATGAAAAAAATAATTTTTGTAGCTATCATTTTAATAGGTTTTATGGCGTGTACTAAAACCGAGTCAAATCCTAATCCGAGTCAAACAATCATTACTTCCGATAGTTCACAATATTCAGGACGATTAAAAGTAATGGTGTTAGATGGAACTAATAACAATGCTATTATTAATGATGCCCAAGTTTTTTTGTATCCAACTTACGAAGACTTGAAAAGAAATTTTTATATAAATACAGTTGCTGGCATAAATGGCACTGCCGATTTTGGTTATATTTTACAAGGTAATTATTATTTACGTGCTCAAAGTGGAATAAAAAGCGATACCAATGTGGTACAAGTTATGGGTCAAAAAACCATTACTAGAACCATGATTGTAA
>CAISTO010000173.1 GCA_903888395.1 uncultured Bacteroidota bacterium
ACTTTCCATCTAAAAAACCAAGTTTAAAAATATAATCCCGTACAAAGCGAAACACCGGACTAAATCCTATTTTAAAATAAGAAGATTTTTTGCCTTTTAATAGGTATGCTTTAGCCGCAATGCTTGAAAAATATTCCACTTTTCCTTCGTGTTCGGCCATGGAAGTATAACTCCAATGAAGAATTTTACCTTTCAAATTTTCAATATTGCTTCCTGCTTGCATTTCAAATTTATCATGCGGATTTAAGCCTCCCCATTTTCCTTTTTGGCTATTCCATAACCTTAATTTTAAATCGCTTTGCCAAGCGCCATGGTTAATCCATTTACCACAATAATTATTATGTCGGTTAGTAATATATCCATCAGCGGGATTGTTGGATGCTTTGATTTTTAAAATCTCATTTTTTAGCGTTTCATCAATGGCTTCATCGGCATCTAATGAAAGAATAAATGGATATAATGCATGAGAAATGGCAAAGTTTTTTTGCTCAATATGTCCTAAAAATTGCTGTAAAACCACTCTTGCTCCTAACTCTTTTGCTATTTCTACAGTATGATCAGTCGAAAATGAATCAATAACAATAATGTCATCAGCAATGGATTGAACAGATTGTATACATCGCTTAATATTCTGCGATTCGTTATAGGTAATTATGGCTACGGTTAACTTCATTTTGCAATCCACCAAGCTCTTAATTTTGCCCAATAAAAACCAATGTCTTTGTTTGTTTTTAAAGTTTTATTATCATCAAAAACATCGCCTAAAAGCAACACATTTTTATAAAAATATGATGAAGGAATTTTCCATTTAGCGGCAAATTGTTTTCTGCCATCATTTCGCTGAACCCTACCTGTGCTTTTACTTTGAAAATGATAAACCAAGCTATTTCCTAAACCTTTAAAATTTCGAACGCCTTGGTTCCATAATTTCATTGAAAAATCAGGGTCACTATACATTCCAGGGCTAAATTCTTCGCTGAATCCACCTACTTTCAAGAACATTTCTTTGTGAACTAAACTTGGCGGCCAGCTTGCACCAAACCAATCAGGTGTATTAATTTTTTCTATAAAATTTAAAAGTTCCGCTTCTTTAAAATTTTCGGGTGAAGTTCCAAAATCATAAGGAGAAATGGCACATTTATTTGAACTAAATTTTGGTTCAATCATGGTTCCACTAAAATACCATAATTGATTTATTTGTTTGTCAACTTCGTTGCTTAAAGCCACATCCCAATTAGGACAAACATACATATCGTCATTTATAAATAAAATATAATCGGTTTGTGCCAATGTAACCATTGCATTTAATGCATAGCAAACTCCAGCATTTTCAGGAGAATAGGTATAATCAAAATCTTGTGTTTTTATCCATTCAAAAGTGCCATCTGTGCCTTCATTTACATGAATAATAATTTGATGTTTATATTTTGAATTTTTCAATATTGACTCCACACAAAGCCGCAACATAGCAAGGTTATTCCAGGTTGGAATTACAATGCTAAACTTATATTCACTGTAGTTTTGCTGAGTTGGATGGAATGTAATATTTGGCTTTTGAAAAGCTTGCATTTATATTTTTTGAAAATTATTATTTTATTTCTTTAAACCTATTTCAAGCAAACGCTCATTTAAATATTCACCAGCTGAAATAGGTTCATAATGTAATTGGTAGCTCGAAGTAACACAACTTTCTAAACAATCTAAACGCATTTCGCTTCGAGGATGAAGAAAGAAAGGAATACTAAATCGACTGCTTCCCCATTTTTCCTTTGGCGGGTTTACAACCCTATGCGTGGTAGATTTTAATTTATTATTGGTTAAACGTTGAAGCATATCGCCAACATTCACCACCAATTGATCAGGAAGAGCGGTAATACCCACCCATTCACCTTGTTTGTTTAAAACTTCTAAGCCTTCGGCACTTGCACCCATTAACAAAGTAATTAAGTTAATGTCTTCATGCTCGGCTGAACGAACAGCGCTTTCAGGTTCATTGGTAATTGGCGGATAATGAATGGGTCTTAAAATTGAATTGCCATTTTTTATTTTAGCATCAAAATAAAATTCATCTAAACCTAAGTACAAAGCAATGGCGCGTAACATATACTTTCCTGTTTCCTCTAATTCTTTGTATGCCTTAATTCCGTAATGATTA
>CAISTO010000174.1 GCA_903888395.1 uncultured Bacteroidota bacterium
CATTTTGCTATCGTCCTTATCGCTTATCCAGTTTAGGCCAATAATACCAATGGCATTTTTGTTTTTTTCAACGTAATCTATCACTTCCGGATTGGTATTTACCGCAAAACAATGTTTGGCTAAATCTTTTCCATTCAATAACGAATCTTTAAAATATTGCGTAGCACCGGAACCCGGATTATCGAAAACAACTTGCAATTTACCGAGTTTATTTTTACTGAAAATTTGACTCCAATCTGTAGCCGTTCCATCCATTAATTGTTTGATTTGATTGACAGTAAAAATGGTATCTGTATTTTCCTTATTTACTATAAATGCCAAGGCATCAATGGCGATTTTTATTTGCGAAAATTTGTATTGTTCTTGGTCTATGGCTACTTGCTCAGCAGCATTAGCCCTGCGAGGAATAATGGCTAACTTACAACTATCGGCAAGCATGAGGCGCATGGCCTCAGCCGGATTAGTGTATATAAAATCTATTTTTTTTTGATCGTTGATGGATTCAAAAACCATTTCTTCAGCTTCTATCACCGGGCGTAAACTTTCATCTACCGCTACACTAATTCTGTTATTATCTTCTACCGCTTTTTTTGGTTCATTGTCATTGCCACAGGCAAAAAAAACAAAACTTGTAAATGCTAAAATGATGCTATATTTCATGAGTTGATTGATTAAATAATTACAATATTTAAAGATTACAAAGTTATATTATTGAATGATAAAATTAGTTGGTTTTTATTAATTTATTTCTCTAAAGTTGACTTCATCAAACACTTTTTGAAATTATTTCACTTACGCCTTTTGAGATTGATATTTCATAATAAAAACTACCAACTGACAACTATCAACTGACAACTATCACTGTTCCATATACAAGTTAATATCGTCTATAATTTTCAAGCAAATGGCCTCGTAAGTTTTATCTGAAAGCGTTTGCTGACTAGCTAAACTTCGGTTTAATTCATAAAACTTATCAGTCCATTCCTTGGGTGCAGTTGGCATAAAATTCCCTGCGGGTAAGTTTGGATATAAATTATCTTTATTGCCATCATAACGTGCATAAACATGAACATCAAATGCTTCATCGCTAAAAACTTCCGATGAAACAATTTGTCCGCTTTGAACTGAAACCAATTGATAGGAAACCTTGGCAGTTACTTTTCTGTATTGTTTTGTTTCTTTATAATTTACTTTTTTAAATTTTATTACCGATTGAGCATCGCCTGTTTCATTGATCACTCGCTGGCTAAACGATTCGTATGCTGTTTCAATAGTGGTAGTTGGCTTCATTTCATCAAAAACTACTTCATTAACATCTATCAATAAAAAATACTTGGCGCCAATTAATTTACCTGCTTTACTAGCCGTTTCAGCATCTGTAATTTCAGTAATTCCAAATGCTTTTTCTTTCAATAGATTTTCTAAATTATTACGGTCTATTATTTTCAAAAAAGGGTTCTTTGAATTGCCTAATCCTTTTATCAAAAGCTTGTAAAATGAACTGTCTTCTTGATTTTCAAATGTTTTTTTGCTAACTAAAATAGCAGCAATGGGCAAACTTGCTTTTTGTAAGGATTCATTCAATAACTGCACAGTTTGCTTAAATGTTTTATCGAAACTTGAAACTTGGTTAAAAACTTTGTAGGCAGATTTGTAATTTTTTACCTCCATGTATTTTAAACCTTGATTGTATAAAGGTTCCACCACACTTTGAATACGTAACACAGACACATTTTTATAACTGCTGTCAAATTCTAAAATTCTATCAAAAGCCAATTCTGCTTTATCAAATTTGTTTTCCTTTATTAGGCCAAGGCCAATGTCGTATTGTTTGCCAATAAATTCTTGCTTTGTTTCCTCATAAAGTTGGTCGTAAAGTGTTTGCCAATTTAGGTCAATGCCAATGTTTTTTAAATGATTGAAATAATCTTTACAGTAATTATATTGTCTTAAAGCATCTTCATTATCACCCGAAACCACATGTTTGGCAAAAGCGCTGAACTTTGCGTCAAGCACCATTTGGGCACTTTTTTGTAAGCCCAATTTAGCTTTGGTATTTTTAGGATTGATAAAAAATGCTGTATAATAATTATCGGTAGCATCGCTGTAATTACCTTCTGTTGCTTGTTTTTCGGCAATTTGAATAAACTTTAACGAGCTGTCGCAAGCCATTAACTGAAGTAGGAACAGAAATAATAAAAGTTTTTTCATGCGATATATTTTACCAAAAATAGATTAAACATTATCATATCAAAAAAATACTTTTTAAATGGCTAAATAATTTGATAGAATAATTAATTTTGAAACGGATGGATAACACAAATCAAACTGGAATAAATATTAACAAATTCATTAGCGATACTGGCATGTGTTCGAGGCGAGTGGCTGAAAAATACATTGTAGAGGAACGTGTAACCATTAATAATAATGTTGCCAAGCTTGGCAATAGGGTAAATCCTGGTGATGTGGTTAGGGTAGATGGTGAAAAGCTAAAAACTGTTGCCAACGATATTTACATTGTGTTTAACAAACCAGTTGGAATCATTTGTACCACCGAATTAAAAATAAAAAATAACATCATTCAATACATCAATCATCCTAAGCGAATGTTTCCCATTGGCCGTCTAGACAAGGAAAGTGAAGGTTTGATTTTTTTAACCAACGATGGAAATATTGTAAATAAAATTCTAAGAGCAGGTAATAACCACGAGAAAGAATACATAGTTACCGTGGATAAACCCATCAACGAAAAGTTTATTGAACGCATGAGCAATGGCATTCCAATGCTTGGAACTGTTACCCATAAATGTCAGGTAGAAATGCTGAGTACTTTTGTTTTCAAAATTATTTTAACGCAAGGTTTGAACCGACAAATTCGCAGAATGTGTAGTTTTTGTGGTTACGAAGTACGTAAACTTAAACGTGTTAGGATCATGAACATTGGTCTTAAAAACTTAAAATTAGGCGAATGGCGCGACTTTACTGCACAGGAGTTAGATGGTATTATGAAAATGGTAGCAACCTCGAGCAAAACCACAGAAAAGTTTAATGTGGACGATTATGAAGACTAACGAAATTTTGAATGATGAAGTATGAATGTTGAAGTATGAAATCTCATCTCTCATTTCCCATCTCTCATCTCCCAATTATTCCACCAACAATTGCATCAAATTTACATCAAGTACTGTATTGAATTTTACACCTACTTGTTTTAAAACCCCAACCATAAAAAAGCTAAAATGCTCATGAAGTTTAATGCTGATTTCATTGCCTTCAGTAATGCGAGCCAATACAGCTTTTACACCATTTTTTATTCCTTGCTGTAAGCAATATTCCATTAAAGGTTTGCTTAGTTTTTGTCCTTTAAAATTAGGGTGCAGGTAAATGCTAAACTCAGCTGTTCTATCATATGCCGTTCGGTCGCTATAACGAGTTAAACTTGCCCATCCCGCTATTTCATTATTTATTTCACATACCACCACACAATATTTTTCATCATGGTGATTGAACCAAATCTGCATGTCGGCAAGGGTTTTATTTACAATGTCAAAAGTAGCCGTTGAATTTAAAACAGCATCGTTATAAATAGCAGTTATTGCAGGTAAATCATTGGTATTTGCAGCGCGTAAAATCATATTTGTTATTTATTCAGCATGGTCAAAAACTTGATTGGCTAAATGCAATGAATGAGTAAATTCAGTTTCATTTAAACCAGTTTCCAATTTTAGGTTTTTAAAGTAAAAAAACATGTTTTCGGTAGGCATATTTCCCGTTAAATCATCAGCTGCCATTGGGCAACCTCCAAAACCTTTCATGGCCCCATCAAAACGTTTGCAACCATTTTCATAAGCTGCTGTTATTTTTTCTTGCCAAGTATTTGGAGTGGTGTGTAGGTGCGCACCAAATTCAATATTGGGAAAAGTTGGAATTAAATGTTTAAATAAATATGCAATCGTTTCAGGATTGGCTATGCCAATGGTATCGCTCAATGAAATAATTTTGATACCTAATTGATCCATTTCTTTTACCCATTTTTCAACTATTTCTGTGTTCCAATCATCGCCATAAGGATTTCCAAAACCCATAGAAATATACACCACTAATTCCTTGTTATTGCTTACGCAAAGTTGTTGAATGACTTTTACAGTTTCCAAACTTTCAGCTATGCTGCTATTGGTATTTCGTTGCTGAAATGTTTCACTGATAGAAAACGGAAAACCCAAATATTTTATTTCAGGATATTGAACAGCCATTTCAGCTCCTTTTATATTGGCAATGATGGCTAACAATTTGGTATTAGTTTGTGCCAAATTTAAACCTGCCAAAACTTCTTTGGTATCGGCCATTTGAGGAATGGCTTTTGGCGATACATAACTTCCAAAATCTAGGGTGTCAAAACCTACTTTTAAAAGCTGATTGATATAATCAATTTTGGTTTGAGTAGGAATAAAATTGTGCAAGCCTTGCATGGCATCGCGCGGACATTCAATAATTTTTATGGCCATATGTTAATAGGTTGTATAAGGATAAAATGCATCTTCAAAATGCAAAATTTCTGTCTCAGTTTTCAATTTAATAATAGCAATAATATCAAACCTGATTTCACAAGTTAATTCATTACTTTCTTGGTATAACAAAGCGGCCTCCACCAAAGTTTTTTGTTTGGCTTTACTCACCGCATTTTCAGGATTTACCAAATTACTATTCCTGGTTTTCACCTCTACTATTACCAAACAATTCTGGTGCTTTGCAATGATATCAACTTCGGTTTTATGTTGCCTGAAATTTCGTTCTAAAATTTCAAAACCTTTATTTAACAAAAAGTCACAAGCCAATTGCTCTCCAATTTCACCTGTGACTTTATTGTTATTTTTCATTATTTTTTTAGTTTTTTAGTACCTATTTTTTAGTACTTAGTACTTAGTTGTTAGTACTTAGTACTTAGTTGTTTTTATCAACTATGATCTATCGTCTATGGTCTATCAACTATTTGCTCATAAACTCAATCACTTTATTTACCATATTTTTTGATCCCATAATAATTGGAACACGTTGGTGAATTTTAGTTGGCTCAACATCTAAAATACGCATGGTACTTGTAGTTGCTAATCCTCCAGCTTGTTCCGCAATATAACTCATTGGAATTCCTTCGAACAATAAACGTAATTTACCATTTGGACTTTTTGCCGTAGGCGGATAAATGAACACGCCACCTTTTAATAAATTGCGGTGAAAATCTGCCACCATAGAACCAATATAACGAGAAGTATAAGGTCTGTCGGTAGTTTTATCTTCTTCTTTTACCCAAGTTAAATAATCTTTTATTCCTTGAGGAAATTCAGCAGCATTTCCCTCATTGATAGAATAAATTTTACCATTGTCAGGCGATTTAATATTGGCATGACTTAAGCAAAATTCGCCAATACTAGGATCTAAGGTAAAAGCATTTACGCCATTTCCAGTACTAAATACCAACATGGTAGATGTACCATAAAGTACGTAACCAGCAGCTACTAATTTATTTCCTGCTTGTAAAACATCGGCTTCAGTTGGTTCAGTACCCACTTCAGTTACTCTTTTGTATATGGAGAAAATAGTTCCAATGGAAACATTCACATCAATATTAGAAGAACCATCTAATGGATCCATGCAAATTACATATTTTCCATTTTTTGAAAAAGTTCCCTTTAACGGAATAATTCCTTCGTTTTCTTCACTTGCTATTACACATACTTCACCACCTTTGCTAAAAGTAGCAATAAAGGTTTCGTTACCAATAATGTCTAATTTTTTTACATCTTCATCTTGCACATTTACACTTCCATGGTCACCTAAAATATTGGTTAAGCCAGCCTTATTTACCTCTCTACTAATTATTTTTGATGCAATTCCAATATCGCGTAACAAGCGTGAAAGCTCTCCTTTTGCGTAAGGGAAATCTTGTTGTTTTTCAATAACAAATTGACCGAGGGTAGTAAAATTTTCCATAAATGTGCTTTAAATTTTAGCAATGATAATACAATCTAACTAAAATGTATTTAGGTTTGATTAAAAGCAGAAATTTTAAGTATGTTATACTTTCTTTTTTATAAATATGGTCACACAAAATCAATTCATTGCTTTAATTTGTAATTATTGTTTAATTTTTTTATTTGAAATTAGTAACTGTTATTATTTTTATATTGCTTTGAAAAAAAATAAATCATGATAACTGTTGTAATTATAGGAAGTGGAAACATGGCTCAAGCTATTATTAAAACATGCCTACACACCGATATTGATATAGTTGGTATTTACAGTAGAAATCGTGAAAAATTAGTTGAAATTGCAAAACAACATAGCATCAATTATTTTGAAAATACCAAAGAAATTCCTACAAACGCGGACTTGTATTTACTTTGTGTAAATGACGATGCGATAGAAAATGTTTCAAATAACTTAGTTGTAAATGGTGGTTTGGTGGTACATTTTTCAGGGTTAAAAAATATAAATGAAATAGGTAAACAAGAGAATAAAGCAGTTTTTTGGCCCATTGAATCTATTCATGAAAATACTTTTACCAATTTTAAAAATACACCCATTTGTATAGAAGCAAATTCTGATGAAAATTATAGAATTATAGAGGCTTTTGCTGACAGACTTTCAAATAAAGTTTTGAATATAAACAGTGAAAAACGCCAGTATTTTCATTTAGCAGCTACCATTACCAATAATTTTAGTAATCATTTAATTGCCTTGGCAAAAAATGAATTAGACGATAAAGGATTGGATTATCAAATTTTAAAGCATTTATTAAATAATGCTTTAAATAATTCCTTTAATTTTGAACCTCAAAATACTCAAACAGGTCCAGCTTTTAGAAACGATTTGAATACCATGCAAAAACATTTGGATTTAATTGAAAATAATCAATTAAAAACCTTGTATCAATTAATGAGTAAAAGTATATTTGAATTAAAACAGAACAGAAACAATGCGTAAAATATTTTTTATATTATTCTTTTTTTTAACATGCTCAAGTTTTGCATCTAGGATTTTAGTTCCTATGGATGAAAACCAAAAAAACCATTTAAAAGCTTATGGAGTAGCTTTTTGGATTTTACAAAAAGACATTGAAGTAGATTGGCTTTTGAACTTTAAAGCGGGAAGTTTTATGTTTGGATATGAGCAAAGTTATGAACGTGAATTAAAAATTAGAGGAGTAAGTTATGAAGTAATTAGCGAAGCGCAGGTGAGTGAAATTTTATTACAAATTGCCAAACCTGATGTAAATATGGAGTTAGTAAAGTTATATAAAGCTCCTAAAATAGCTGTGTATTCACCTAAAACCAAACAACCTTGGGACGATGCAGTAACCATGGTTTTAACGTATGCAGAAATTCCTTATGAAGTAGTTTTTGACGATGAAGTATTAGGTGAAAAATTGTTAAAATACGATTGGCTTCATTTGCATCACGAAGATTTTACAGGTCAATATGGTAAGTTTTATGCGCAATTTGCCAATGCTGCTTGGTATCAAGCGGAGGTGAGAGAAAATGAAGCAGTGGCGGCAAAACATGGTTTTAAAAAAGTTTCTGAACTTAAACTAGCTGTTGCAAAAAAAATAAGGGATTTTACTTTAGGCGGTGGATTTTTATTTGCCATGTGTAGCGCTACCGATACTTACGACATTGCTTTAAGTGCCGATGGTGTTGATATTTGTGAGCAAATGTTTGATGGTGATCCTGCCGATCAAAATGCAAATAGTAAATTAGATTTTAGCCAAACCATTGCTTTTAAAGATTATAATTTGGTTATGAATCCTTTTGAATACGAATATTCATACATTGACGCAAGTCCTGAAACTCGCCCAATTAATGAAAGTAATGATGTATTTAATTTGTTTGATTTTTCTGCTAAATGGGATTTAGTTCCAACCATGCTTTGTCAAAATCATACTTCAACCATTAAAGGTTTTATGGGACAAACTACTGCTTTTAGAAAACAATTTATTAAAAGTGAAGTGCTCATTTTAGGAGAAAACAAACAGTTAAAAGAAGCAAGATACATTCATGGTAATTTAGGCAAAGGTACTTGGACTTTTTATGGTGGTCATGATCCTGAAGATTACCAACATATAGTAGGGGAGCCACCTACAGACTTAAACCTGCATCCTAATTCACCTGGTTATCGTTTAATTTTAAACAATATTTTGTTTCCAAGTGCCAAGAAAAAGAAATTAAAAACTTAGTGGTTTTAAGTTTTAATAAATGTAATTAGTATGAAAATGCAAATACTGCATTTACATCTTTTAGTTCTATGATATTCACTCCATCGCTCACTTTACAAGTAAACAGTACTTTTACTTTGATGGTTTTTTTGCCTGGAACCATTTCTTTGTAACTGCTCACTTCATTTACATAAAATCCTGTAAATTGTTCAATATTTCTGGAAGAATATTTTGTACCATTAGGACTGGTATAATCAACAATTATTTTATTAAATTGTAATGTATCTCTGACAGGAACAATACTGTACGAGAAGTTTGCGCTGCAATCAGTATTAGCAGCAGTTGCCAAGTTTTTACTTACTATAAAAGTATCGTTGGTAGCTTTATTTATGGCCAGTAAATCTACTTTATAAACACCTTCATTTGAAAAAGCTGGTAATTCAAAAATTTTTCCTTTAGGATTTGAATTGGTTTGTAAGTTATATTGCCATACAAAACGGTGTGTATTTGAATCGGCATTTAGCACTTCACACCTAAATACATTGTTACCAATATTGGTGTATTTATAATCAATGTAAGCATTCAAATTATTTGGATTGATATAGATAGGATTTTCGATTTTTGAAGTGCAATTTGCATCTTTAAAATTAGCCGAAAGTTTAATATTTTTCATTCCCTCACTATTAAAAACAAATTCAGGATTGGCAAATAAGTTTCCAAATCCACCACCAAAATCCCATTTGTAATCTACATTTCCAATACCCACTGATTCGTTTTTGAAAATAACTTTATATCCAGAAGGGGGTAATACATCTTTATAAAAACTATACCAAGTATTTACTTTAAAAACAGAATCAACTTGCCAATTTGCGGAACTACCTTTTTCATAATTTCTAAAAGTAATACTTAATTTTTCATTACAAGTATTACAGTTTTTAACCAAAGAACCTGTGTATTGTTTAATGTTTAAAGTGTCATATTCGTCATTAGTTTCCATGATAAAATTATTGTTTCCAGCTTCCATTACAAAAGCATTGTTGTTAATATTACCAGTGGCATAAAAAACCGCATTTCCAATATAGGTTTTAGGTTCTTCTTTGGTATTACAAGAAACTATAAATACCAAACTAACTATAAGAATTTTAATTGTTAAACGCATATTTTTTATTTAATAATATATTGTAAACCCAATTTAAAACCGCTGTTATTATCTATTTTATTGTTTAATAAAACATGGTTATTAGTGATGTCATTCAATCCAAAAACATAAGAAGCATTTACAGCCAAATGTTTGGCAAATCTGTTTTGATAATTAAAAGTGAATTGCCAATCATTTTTATTTAAAACACTGCTATAATTATTGGTATTTTGATTCGTTTTAGAATTGTTCTCAACATTATAAATGCTGATCAAATCATTGGTTTGAACTATTTGAGCATACTGAATTCCAATGCCTAAACTATTGTTTTTATAAACCGGGTACATGGCATTTAATCCAATGATTGCATAATCAATCGATTTGTTTTTTATGCTTGTAATTGCTGTAATTGAATTAAAATCGTAGTTTTTATTGGTATAGTTTCTTGCTCCTAAATCTTGATTGATATTTTCAAAATGTAAGTTTGAATTAAACGAAACTTTTCCAATGTCAAAATAGATTCTTCCACCCATATAATACCCAAATGAATTGCTTGCAAAGGCTTTGTTAAAGGTATTGGTTCCTGCTTCAAAACTTGCATTTAAATAGGTTGAAATTTTGTTGTTGTTATGGTAATTTTCTGGAGATTTTATAAAGTTTATATTTTTAAAATCAAAAACCGGGTTTGTTAATTCAAATCCTATTAATTGCAATGATTTATTTGAAATTAAATCAATTTCTTCATTTTTTGTATTGAATATAATTGATTCATCAAAATCTGTTTTTTCAATTTCATCAATTAAATTATTTCCATCATTCGATTCATTTTCAAAATTATTGGAATTGCTTTTTTGTGCAATTACAGGTTTTATTTGATTGTTTTCAATGTTAGATTCCAATAAACTTGGATCTGAAATCACATTTGAATGGGTGTTTGATTTGTTCTCTTCTAAATGATTGGGTTGAACAATATTTTTATTTTCAATTACATTTTCAGTTTTTTGAGTGTAAACATTGGTTTTTGTATTTGACAATAAAAACCAACTCATTAAAGTAAAAATTCCAATCGCACCTATGTAAAATGCATATTTTACCCAAGCCAATTTGTTGGAATTTGCCCTATCGGCATCAATTAAAGCAGCAGCTTTTTGCCAATAAGCATCATGATACTCAAATTGTTGTTGAGCTAATTTTTGTTTAACTAAATTATCTAATTCTTTATCGGTCATGCTTGTTTTTCTCTCTCTTTTAATTGAGGAAACATATCAATCAGTTTTTTCTTTAAAATTTTTCTGGCATTGTTTAAATGCCATTTACTTGTTCCTTCGTTTATGCCTAACATTTCTCCAATTTCCTTGTGACTGTAACCATCTACAGTAAACAAATTGAAAACCATTTTACTTGAATCAGGTAATTTTTGAATTTGAACTTGAATATCGTCAGCAGTTAATTTTGCCTCAGCCTCGTTTAAATTAAACGAGTGATAATTCAATGCTGCTTCTTCATAATCTTTGTCTATGAATAAAGCATTTCGTTTATTATTTACCCTAAATTCATCAATAATAGTATTAACTGCTATTGTTTTAATCCAAGCATTAAATGATTTGGTTTCATCAAATTTGCTTAAATTATTCAGAATTTTTAAATACGTTTTATTTAATTGCGCTACAGAATCATCTTTACTTTTATAATATTTATGGCAAATGGGCATTAGTTTGGTAAAACAATATTTGTACAAAGCACTTTCGGCCTTGCGATCTTGTTTTATACATAAACTAATAAGCTGTTGTAGCTCTGAATCCATTTAAATTTTTATAAAAGTTTTTCCGTTAGGCTATTATTTAAATTGTTATTTTATACCCTAATACGACACTTTTTTAATTAGGTTGGGTATGATTATTTTTTAATAATATTGCCATTGCATAATTAATGCTAATTATTGCAAATAAAAATAACAAATAATGAAAACTAAACAAGAAATTGTAAACGATTGGTTACCCAGATATACTGGAGTTGAACTCAATAAATTTGGGGAGTACATACTACTTACTAATTTTTTTAATTATGTTGAAATTTTTGCCAACAAATTCAATGTAAATATTGACGGAACAGATAAACCCATGCAATCGGCTACAGCCAATAACATTACCATAATTAATTTTGGAATGGGAAGCGCAATGGCAGCCACTATAATGGATTTGCTTTCAGCCATTCATCCAAAAGCAGTATTGTTTTTAGGTAAATGTGGTGGTTTAAAAAAAATAACAAAATTGGGTGATTTAATTTTACCCATTGCAGCAATAAGAGGCGATGGAACAAGTAATGATTATATAATGCCTGAAATTCCTGCTTTGCCATCATTTAGAATGCAAAAAGCGGTTTCAACTACCATAGTTAAACATGAAGTAGATTATTGGACAGGAACTGTTTACACTACCAATAGAAGAGTTTGGGAACATGACGAAGAGTTTAAAAATTATTTAAAAAAGACCAGAGCAATGGCCATTGATATGGAAACGGCTACTATTTTTGTGGTAGGTTTTGTAAATAGCATTCCAAAAGGGGCATTACTTTTAGTGAGCGACAATCCAATGACTCCAGATGGAGTTAAAACTTCAAAAAGTGATACCGCTGTAACTTTAAAGTATGTAAAAAAACACATTGAAATTGGAATTGATGCATTAATTGAATTAAGAGATTCAGGAGAATCAGTGAAACATTTAAAATTTGAATAAAGTAATTTTTATCTTTTCGTAAGCTTCAAATTGATTTCTGAAATAAATACACCAACTCCTTTTATACAAGTCATTTATATTATTTGGGGAAATTAAAATTTTAAATATTTAATAAGCAAATATAAATTAGTTTATTTCTACCTTTAATTGCCTAATTACTAGTAAACACAGTAATTTTAGCAAATTATTACTTCATTTATTTAGCTTTATTGATGAAAAATAAAGTGGTGAACAATAAATTGTTATAATTATTCAAAAAACATTTTGCAGTTCAATTAATTACAATTATAATTGCGGGCTTTTTTAAGCGAAAGGAGATCATATAAATTGACAGAAACAACAAAAAAAACTAAAAACTTGCCAGATTTTGACTGGGAAATGGACAATGCTGGTTTTGGTGATTACAACCAAAACGAACGTGAAGTAATGGCTGCTGCTTACGAAAAAACATTATCAGCTATTACAGAAAAAGAAATTGTAAAAGGTACCGTAGTAGGTTTTACAGAAAAAGAAGTGGTATTAAACATTGGATTTAAATCGGATGGTTTAGTAGCAAGAACAGAATTCAGAGATTTGCCAGATTTGAAAATTGGCGATGAAGTAGAAGTTTTGTTAGAAACAAAAGAAGATGCTTTAGGCCAATTAATTTTGAGTCGTAAAAAAGCAGTAAGTGAACGCGCTTGGGATAACATTATGCGTGCTCATGAAAATGACGAAATTGTTAATGGTTACGTAAAATCACGTACTAAAGGCGGTTTAGTTGTAGATGTATTAGGTATGGATACTTTCTTACCTGGTTCACAAATTGATACAAAACCAATTAAAGATTACGATGTTTATGTGGGTCAAACAATGCCATTTAAAGTGGTAAAAATTAACAATGTTTTCAAAAACGTAGTTATTTCACATAAAGTATTAATCGAAGAAGATATTGAAGCACAAAAATCTGATATTTTATCTAGATTAGAAAAAGGCCAAGTTTTAGAAGGTACTGTTAAGAACATGACTTCATTTGGTGTATTTATTGATTTAGGTGGTGTAGATGGTTTATTACATATTACTGATATTTCTTGGGGCCGCGTAAATCACCCTGAAGATGTATTACAATTAGATCAAAAAATTAACGTAGTAGTTGTTGATTTTGATGATGAGAAAAAACGTATTTCATTAGGCTTAAAACAATTACAACCACATCCTTGGGAAAGTTTAAATACTGAACTAATAGTTGGTGGTAAGGTTACAGGTAAAATTGTAAACATAGCTGATTATGGTGCTTTCTTAGAAATTGCTCCTGGTGTAGAAGGTTTGATTCACGTAAGTGAAATGAGCTGGAGCCAACATTTACGTAACCCTTCTGACTTTATGAAGATTGGTGACGAAATGGAAGCTGTTATTTTAACGCTTGAAAAAGAAGAGCGTAAAATGAGCTTAGGTATTAAACAATTAAAAACTGATCCTTGGGTTGATATCGCTGCAAAATATCCAGTTGGTAGCAAACACAAAGGTATTGTTAGAAACATGACTAACTACGGTTTATTTGTTGAATTAGAAGAAGGTGTTGATGGTTTAGTTCACGTAAGTGATTTAAGCTGGACTAAGAAAATTAAACATCCAAACGAGTTTGTTAAAAAAGACCAAGAATTAGACGTTTTAGTTTTAGAAGTAGACAATGAAAACCATCGTTTAAGTTTAGGACACAAACAATTAGATGAAAATCCTTGGGATGCTTTTGAAACATTGTTTGCTTTAGGTTCAGTACATGAAGGTACTATTTTAAAAGTTGAAGAAAAAAGTGCAATCATTGCTTTACCATACGGTGTAGAAGGATATGCTCCAATTAAACAACTTTACAAAGAAGACAAGAAAACTGCTAAAGAAGATGAGGTTTTACCATTCCGTGTAACTGAGTTTAACAAAGAAAACAAACGCATCGTTTTATCACATACTGCTGTTTGGAAAAACGAAATAGAAGTAAAACAAGTTGACGAAAGAAAAACGAAGACTGACGAAAAAGATAAAGCTACCAAAGCTGCTAAGAAAAACAATGACAGCAACGAGAAATCGACATTTGCTGACGTTGAAGGATTGATGGCTTTGAAAGAATCATTAGAAAGTAAATAGTCTAATTTAGCTTTAGCTATAAATAATAAAACCTGCTTAATTTATTAGGCAGGTTTTTTTTATGAAAATTTGTAAAAAATAAAGTTTTAATTAAGTTAATATTCCAATGCATTCAAATTTATCAAACACAGTGTCTAAATGAGGTGCATCGGCTAGTTCCGCTGTTAAATCCTGGCCAGCCCAATGCTCATAATGCATTCCTTTTCGCCATAGTCGGCTTTTGGTTACATCGTATATTTTACCTTTATAAGCTACCCAAATTTCGTCTTTATCTTGTCCGTTACGTAATGCCAATTGGCTTTTAGAATATGTTTGCATTTTTATTTTGCCTTCAATAAACTTTCATTGATCACATGATTCCATTTTACGATTCCACCTTTATCATAGCAAGTAATTTGCATTTGTCTATTGCCACGTGTACCCGTTACTTTTATTCCACAAAAATTATTTTCAACAGTTAATGTATTGGCAATTCTAAAAGGATTTTCAGCTTCTTTGGTCTTTAAAATATTACTTGGACCAGCAGTTAATGCTGAACTTGTTAAGTCAAATAACGGATAAGTAGTAATATAATCAGGTTGGCTGTTTGGTTCATATTTTAATAACTCTGTATGATGTCTATCTCCTGTTAAAAATACAACGCCACTTATTTTTTGCTCTGCAATAAATTTGATGATTTCTGCACGTTCACGTTTATATAAATTAAATGACTCTTTATTGGTTTCTGTATTTAAAAATTGTCCGCCAACGGCTATAAATTTAAAAGTACTGCTGCTGTGTTTTAGTTTATTTTTCAACCAATTTAATTGAACATCACCTAATTGAGTTTTATGCGGAAATTTATCTTCCTCTAATTCACTTTCATCTCTGAAAGTCCTATCATCTAGCATAAAAAACTCTGCATCGCTTTGTTTAAAACTAAAATAAATTCCTTTGCCATTTTCGCCATACGTTTTATTTCCCCAATAATTTACAAAACATTCCTTACTCACATCTTTTAAATCAAAGGTTTTATTGGCATCATTTTCTCCAAAATCATGGTCATCCCAAATGGCATAATTATTTTGGCGACTTAATAATTGCTGTATACTTGCATCGCTTCTGGTGTGTAAATAACGATACCTAATTCCACTAGCACTCGTAAAATCAGCTTCTCGGGTGTAAGTATTATCGCCAAGCCAAAGCATAAAATCAGTTTTTTGCTCCGCCATTTTATTGAAAATATCACTTATTTGACCATAAGGTTTTCCTGGTCTATCATACAAACTATCGTTTACATAATTGCACGAACCCAATATAAAATTCACATCAAAAGCATCTTCTTTGCTCCATTCAGCCCAAACTTTTTTGGTTTTGAAACGCAAATCGTACGGAAAATTCATTAACTTTTTGTCCAATAAAATTTCATAAGTATAAGTTGTATTTGGTTTCAAATCGGAAATTACAAATTTAGAAATCCAAGGTAAACATAAGTTTTCATTCTTGTTGGTAATGGTCATTTCACCTTCCGATGAACCATTTAATTCTAAATATTTTAAAGTAACCGTTTTAGAACAACTTGTTTGAATCCAAACCATGCATTCTTTATGTTCAGCATAGCCTAACATGGGTCCTGCTACTATTTTAGTTAAAGCAGGTTTTGTTTGAGTAAATGCATTTAAACTCATAACAAGACAATATATCAAAGAGAAATATTTTTTCATATTTTTTAAAATTTGTAAATTTTGAAAATAAAAAAAGCTTCCAAATGATTATAAGGAAGCTCTTTTATATAAGTTATGATTTTACAATTAGTAATTGTTCAACATCATTGGCATTACCAACATCAAAATGTCTTCGCCATCTTCAGTTTCAGACGGAATAATTACTCCTGCTCTGTTGGGTTGGCTCATTTCTAATGTCATATTCGATGAATCTATGGCTCCTAAAACTTCGCCCAAATATTTTGAATTGAAACCTA
The DNA here is from genome assembly GCA_903888395.1 of uncultured Bacteroidota bacterium. Lineage (GTDB taxonomy): Bacteria > Bacteroidota > Bacteroidia > UKL13-3 > UKL13-3 > JAAFJM01. The sequence continues at coordinate 16,164 of CAISTO010000174.1, forward strand.
TTTCTAGGTCTTCGCCTTCAAAGTTTGCAGCTAATTTTTCTACTCCTTCATTTTCATAATCTATATCTTCAGAGCTAATAGTTAACTCACTTCCTACAAATTTTAAACGAATTTGATAAGTAGTTTTATTCGAAGTAATAGATATGCGTTTAACAGCTGATTGGAATTCACCTTTATCAATTGTTAGTTTATTAGGATTTTCAACAGGAATTACTGCTTTATAATCAGGATATTTTTCATCGATTAAACGACAAATTAAACTGAAATCACTGAATGAGAAAAATGCATTTGATTTATTGAAATTCACTTTTACTTCGCTCAAATCAGCAGGCAATGAATTTTTTAATAAATTCAATGCTTTTTTAGGCATAATAAAACTTTCTTCCACACCTGGCTTTACATCTGTTCTAGTGTAGCGAACCAAACGGTTAGCATCAGTTGCCACAAATGTGATACTTTTTTCAAATAACTGAACGTAAACGCCTGTTAAGTTCAAACGTAATTCATCATTGCTACTTGCAAAAACCGTTTTAGTAATTGCTTTTTGCAATACTCTACTTGGAATAGTAAATGATTGGTCGCTATCTACTTCAGGATTTTTAGGAAATTCATCACCGTTTTGAACAGTTAATTTAAACTTTCCAGTTCCGTATTTTATTTCCATTGAACCTTTTTCTAAATTAATAGAAAAAGCCAAAGGTTGATCGGGCAATTGCTTCAATAATTCGATAGTAGTTTTTGAGGGAACCGCTACCGAAATTTCTTCACTTGCATCTACCTTTATGCTGGTGGTCATGGTGGTTTCTAAATCAGTTGATGAAATGGTGAGGTTACCATCTTTTATATCGAATAAAAAATTATTCAATATTGGAATAATTGGTTTTGCTACAATTACTCCATCAATCATTGATAAGTGCTTTAAAAGCGTGCTACTATTTACTATAAATTTCATACTTTTCGTAAAGGTTCAAAAATAGCCGAGCAAGTGATGTTACAAAACACAAGTTATGCACATATAGTGTTTAGTTGATGGTTGATAGTTGATAGTTTGTTTTGATGAGCAAATATCAAAAGGATATTTCCTTCTGATATTGATTTTATGTGTGGGGAATTTATTACACCCTTTCAGGGTTTTAATTGCTATTATTTTATTTGTATAGGGCTTCACCCATCACATAGGGCTTCACCCTGTGTTTTGTTGTTTTGCCCTTTCAGGGCTGGATTATTTTAAATTTTAATTATTGTTGATTTTTGTTGTCTATAAACAACAAAAACTTAAAATTCAAATATTCTGTTATTTTTATAAAAATGGATTTGCTTATAAAAAATTCTGCAAAAATCAGCGAAATCTGCAGGAAAATTCACTTCGTATTCCAAGCATTTTACTTCGAACTTTTGGCATTTCGCAATCCGAACTCTAAAAAACTTTCATCCCACTATTCACTAAATTAGAGGAAGCTTTTACCAATAACTTTTTACGTTTATAAATAAATCC
>CAISTO010000175.1 GCA_903888395.1 uncultured Bacteroidota bacterium
AGGCCGAATTTAAATTTTGTGAATGCTATGTTGAAAGCTGTATTCAAACTAGATTTAGTTCTTCAGATAAAATACGAAGTTTCAAAGCAAAAACATGAGGTTCTTTTGGATGACGGTTCGAATTTTAAAGTAAAAAATGGGACTAGTGAAACTGACGAGAATGGGAATATAGTGTTAAGTGAATTAGTGTTCAATAATGATGGTCGTAATCTTACTAACCTTATTGATATGGGCTCTGGTATGTATCATTTGATTTTATTTTTGATAGAAATTGAATTAGCAATAATTGACGGCGGCTATAATTATTATAAATCAAAGATGATTGAGGTAGATCTTGGTTTAAATGGAAAAAATCATTTTGAAAAAAAGGATGGAAAATCGACACATACTATTATAATTGAAGAGCCTGAACTTTCTTTACATCCAAATTATCAATCTTTACTTGCAGATGTTATAGAGTATGCTTACAGTTTTTTTGGAGTAAAATTTATTATTGAAACTCATAGTGAGTATTTAATTAGGAAATTACAATTGCTTCGAGCAAAAGGGTATTTTAATCAAGATTCCGTTTTAATTTATAATATGAATAGACCTAATTCCACTAATCCAAATTCATTAATTAAAAAAATTAGAATTAATGCTGATGGTTCCTTAACTCAGGATTTTGGGTCTGGATTTGTTGACGAAGCTACTAAAACCATTTTCGAATTATGGAAAGTACACTCAAAGAATTAGAGGTTATAAGTCATAGTGCTTTTTTTGTAAATGCCCAAGATGTTTTTAAAAACAGCAAGATTCGTGGATATCTTGAAGATTTAATATTTAACTCTAAAACTGTTTTCAAACACCTTGACGGACAAGTTATGAATAATAGTGATGTATTAAGGATGATTACTTATTTATCTTTATTAGTCGAATCTGTTCCAAAAGAAGAGCTATCTGAAGCTCCTGAAGGATTTGATAACGGTAATTTGGAAACTAAAAATCCATTATACCTGACGGAATTTCTAGAGAATACAAATAATTTTTATACAAAGAAATTGGGAAATTATTTTTTTAATTCAGAATCGTTTGAGAACGGAATAATAAACGTATTTCTTGATACAGAAAGATTCAAGGGACGCAGGAAGTTTAATATATCTCATTTGGCCAAATTTAAATATACTGATTTAGTTAAATTTAAACAACCAGCAAATTATTTTATACTCAATGATCAATATCTTGGAAATCTTTCCGAATCAATGTTAACTGCAAATCTATTTCCTTTAATAGAAAATTGTACTGAAGTATTAGAATCGGACTCTATTCGCTCAGTTATAATTTTAACGAAAATAAAGGATGATTTTAGACAATCAGGTAAGACCAAGCATGACAAATTTGATGAGGAATATTGTATTCGTAATATTGAGAGTTTAAACGGAAAAATTGCACAATACTTACCAAAGAATGTTCAATACAAATTTATTATATTAAAGGAGTATTTATTGATTGCTGACATTAATAAAAAGGTTGAGGATAGCAGTAAGCTTTATTCCCTCAAGAATTCACTTAAAAGGCTTCATGATAGATTCTTTATTTCTAATTATTTAATTGGTGAGTCTTCAAATTCATTTGGTTATTTACATGAAAAAGGAAGAGTTCTAGCAGATTGCGATTTAACACTGTCTTCAACAATGGATATAGAATATGTTTTTGAGTTTGAATCCTCACAAAAGGCGATTGATGATTGCATTTCATATGCTAACGATATAGCTTTCGAAAAATATTTTATTAAATTCGAAAGATAATTCATTTCATTTTCTGGATTATTTTAAACTCTTATTAATTAAGATTTCCGTATTCTAATAATTAATATTTATAACCAAAGTGTCATTCTTAAAAGTTCTGTTTCATTTTTTAGAAAAAAATGCTCGTTTTTTATTGCATGCAATTATTTCAAGAAAGATTAATACAGTGCAGCTCCTCTGCACACATTATTGCTTACTTTGTAATTACTGAAGTTTTTAATAACTATCAACTTTCAAGAAATTATAAAAAAAAGAATATTATGAATCAAACAATTATTGAGATAAATGAAATTTTAACTAGAACAGAAGAATTAGTTAGCAATAGAAAATTGTTTAAGTTACTTAACAACGATATTGACTATTCTGTTGATATTAAATATAAAAATAGACTTAGTAAATGGCTTTTGTTTTTTAATGAACAGTATGCTGCTAATTTTTATATTTATTCAAATACAGTTTATGCTTTATTTGAGGCATGTAACAACAACGATCTTTTCAAAAATCAAACCGAGCATGAATTTGAGCAAAGCTTAAGTTTTTATAAATCAGTTATTAGTCATCCGTACTTAAACAGACCAATCGATTTTAATAATGCAAAGAGCATTTTTGCCTTAGCACTTATTTATGGAAAATATGGTACTATGCAAATTAATTCCTTTAAAAATGCTTTGGAAAATTTGAAATTTGAGATTTCAGAAAATAGCCTGCACGATTTTTTTAAATGCTTATTAGTGAAAGGTGAGTACCCAAAGTTATTTCCTAAAAATGTAACTCAATTTAATGAAAATGACCTAGAGTTATTTATGAATGCTATAAAATCAAAACCATGCTCAATATATAAACCTATTGTACCCGAATTAAATACACAAGTTAAAGCTATAAAGTATTTTTTTGAACGTATGGACATTGAAATGATTGATGCTTTTCTTTCGCACGAACTCACCTACCAGGATGTAGATAAAAAGACTTTCATATTTGAATTATCAACTGTGTTTGACCGATTTATAAATTCTGGAGATTCATATTTAATTGCATTTGAAGGTGCTTGTAATTCCTGCATAAAAGGAAAATTTGGATATACGTTTGTTGGTAATGTAAGTTCTAATTATCTTAGTATTATCTTTGATATTAAGGATGATAAAATTGTCGATTTATATGATTGCACTAAATTTAAAATCAGAATTGGTGACTTGGAACTAAATCAGAAATTCAGCATTGACTTATTCAGTTTATAATTTGTTTTATGGACCATTGTCAAATCAAATGGCTATTGTGTAATTTAAATTAGGGCGAAAGAAACTTTACCGAGGAACTTTAAACCGATTTTTAGCAATAGACACTATGTTTCCTTTGGTAAACTTAAACCATGAAACTTTTACTATACATAAAAACGAAGAGAGCGTAACAATATTTATGGTTCAAGGAACAATAGGGCAGGTTGTAAATTCTTTTTTAGTATGTGAAGATCTTGATCCTGAAAAATTCAATCTCACTGTACATGAAATGAAACTTTGTAAATTTGATTTTTCAATTATTACTGGATTGGAATATGATTCTGAATTATTTAAAAAGTTGAGAACTGACCATGTCATTCGGAGTCAATGGGGCTTTATTATTTAATTTGTATTAAAAAAAATTTAGTCTGTATCTTTTATCTCATTTCTCCGTTACTAAATAAACCAAGGCCCTTATTTTTTTATTTTATTCCAATTTATAATTTTTGTTTCACCACTAAAACTTAGCTTATGAAAAATTTAACCTGGTTACTTATCGTATTATATTCAGTTCAATTAGTATCACAAACAACAATTTCTCATAAGAAATTTTACAACGATAAATGGATAGTTGTGGATTCAACTAATAACCCTTCTTATTATAGACTATTTAACGCAATAGATTCTATTCACCCAATAGGAAGGGTGAATGATTATTATATTACAGGAGAAATACAAGGAACCATGGATAGCGCTTCTTTTATTGACAAAGTAACTGATGCTAATTCAAAATTTATTGGGAAGACCATTGGCTATTTTAAATCAGGTAATAAAAATTTTGAATTGCTATATGATACTAGTAGTAATGCATTATCAAACATCAACTGGTATGAAAATGGAAATAAGAAATGGGAAATTAAATACGATAAAAATATAGAAACATCTATTTCTTATTATGAAAATGGTATTAAGTTTAATGACCTGAGGTTTATGAATGGTCTAGCTGAAGGTACATGTATGGAGTATTACCAAAGTGGAAAATTGAAAAATAAATCCATATATCATGAAGGTGTATTAAAAAACGAAAAATATATTGAATGTGATGAGTTTAATAATTGCCAACAAGTATATTATGATGGCTTTAACACGAATGAAAGTTATCGTAAATGGGATGTTATTGATAATAGTGATGTGAAGGCACAATTTATTGCAGAAGCTGGATATCAAATCGAAAATAAATTGAAAACTGATATTTCTTTTAGAATATATCAACCATTTGATATTGCAGGTAGTTTTTCAGCAGAAACAAATTTTAAATTTGTGAAAGGAGATGAAAAATCTTTTACAGGCTTAATTTTCGGCTATTTAAATTGGGACAACTATTCATATTTTTATATTTCGCCTAATGGAAAGTATAAAATTGGTCATGTGTTAGGTGGTTTGTTTTATGATGGATCCATTGTAAAATCAACTTTCATCAACTTAGGTACGGAACAAAATTGTTTAAAATTAAGCATGTATAATAATAAGATGCAATATGCAGTGAATGGTCATATTGTACTCAGTGAACCATTTGTTAAATTTAGAGGAAATAACATTGGGTATGTGGTTGGAGGTAAATCAGAAACGTTGTTTCAGAATTTAATAATAAAAGAAAATGTTGATCCACAAGTTATCGTAAATGAATTAAGTACGGATTGGAATGGAAATGGCAGTGGTTTTTTTGTTGATACAACAGGTGTTATTGTTACTAATTACCATGTTATTGAAGGTGCAAATAAAATTGAAGTGAGTTTTTTAATTAATGGCTTAAAAAAATCATTTAAAGCAAAGGTTATTTCATCAGATAAAAACAACGACTTAGCAATTATTAAAATTGATGATTCTGATTTTAAACCTTTCAAAAAAATTCCTTATAGTTTTAAAAATAGTGTTATTGATGTAGGAAGTAATGTTTTTGCAATGGGTTACCCAATGGCTTTGAACGTAATGGGTGAGGAAGTGAAATTTAATGACGGTAAAATTAGCTCAAAATCTGGGTATCAAGGAGAAACGAATACATATCAAATTTCAGTTCCTGTTCAATCTGGAAATAGTGGTGGTCCATTGTTTGATTATGATGGAAATATAATTGGTGTTGTAAATTCAAAATTAGTAATTGGTGATAATGTTGCTTATGCTATTAAATCTGGCTACTTAAATACCCTAGTTGAAACCCTACCGTTTAATGTGAATTTACCCAGTGAGAAATCTATCGCAACTAAGTCTCTAACTGAAAAGATTAAAGTTATTTCTGATTATGTAGTATTGATAAAAGTGAGATAGTAAGAAAATATAATTATGATGTCTAATTTGACATTGGAATATCTAGCAATAAATCTGTCAATCTAGTAACTGATTTCAAAGTTGCCTTTGTAGGCAAACCAAATTTTATGGTAAATGCTTTATTTAAATAGCAAAACATATGTTC
>CAISTO010000176.1 GCA_903888395.1 uncultured Bacteroidota bacterium
TAAACAAAGTAATATTAGTGATTTTTATTTGGATTTATATTATAAAACGAAGATTATTATAAATTGTTAAATCACATTTATTTTAAATACAAACTAAAAATTTAAAATGTTTCAGTAATGTTTCAGTAAAATAATTAAACTTAGTTAAAACACATATAAATAGGGCTTAATTAGAAAAGTTCGAATCTCTCCGGATCCACCACCAACAATTCAGTAACATTTAACTCGCTTTATTTCAATAATATAGCGAGTTTTTTGTTTCAGTAAGTTTCAGTTATATTCATTTTATACCTATATTTGTTTCAGTGATGTTTCACCTTAAAAAATTTGTTTCAGTTTATTGAAACATAAATAAAAATGGAAAAACTTTCTTTTACTACTAAATTTTTTACTGATCCTAATAATGTTATTTACTTAAGAATAACTGTTAATCGTAAAAAAGCAGAGATCTCAACTAAGAGAGTTATTTCTCCTAAAAAATGGGATCCTAAAAGTCAAAAAGCGAAAGGTGAACCTGAACTTAATTCATATTTATTACATATAGAAAATGATGTAACTAGAATTCATTCTAAACTAATTAATGATGGAAAAGAAGTCACTGCAAAAAACATAAAAGATATATTTTTAGGTAAAGACGAAAAAAGCATTTCTCTTATTAACTATCTAAACGACCATATAATTGAAATTGCACAGCTTTCATCACAATATAAACTTAGTACAATTAAACGTTATGAAACTATTCAAAGACATTTAGAAGAGTTTCTTGGCACAATAAATAATGAAAGCATAAAATTAAATAATGTTGATATAAAAATAATTAGTCATTTCGATCACTTTCTTAAAACAAAAAAGAACATCAGTACAAATACATCAGCAAAATATCTTACCCTTTTAAAAGGTATTTTTCTCAAAGCATTAAGACAAGAAACAATTGATAGAAATCCATTTACAAATTTCATTTTTAAAACGACAGAGGTAACTAAAGAATTTTTAACTCAAGAAGAATTAGATAACCTTGAAAATATAAATATTGATAATGAAAGTCTAAATAAAGTTAGAGATACTTTTTTATTTTCTTCCTATACTGGCTTGCGATTTAGTGATGCATATGATTTAAAAACTACTGATGTTAAAAAAGAAAAAGATGGACAATATTGGATAACTATCAAAAAAATAATAAAAACTGGTAAACCGTTAAGAATTCCTTTACTTAATAAAGCTTTAAAAATTATTGATAAACATAAAAAATTTGGAGAAATAACAGGAAGACTTCTACCAATAATAAGCAATCAAAAAACAAATGCTTATTTGAAAATTCTAGCAGATTTTGCTAGTATAGATAAGAACCTTACTCACCATTGCGCAAGGCATACATTTGCGACAACAGTAACACTTTCAAATAAAATTCCAATTGAAGTTGTTAGTAATTTATTAGGGCATTCAAATCTAAAATCAACTCAAATTTATGCTAAAATTACTGATCAATATCTTAAAACAATGACAAAATCACTAAATAAAAAACTGAAATGAATTTAAATGACTCTGAAAAGGAAATTTTGAGCATAATTCAAAATGAAAAAATATATTATCAAAAAATATTTGAAATTATTCACGAAGATAAAATTCAACTAAATGATGAATTTATTAATCTATTGCATGATTCATTTGTAGATGTTTTTTTTAATCAATTACTGAATATAAATGAAGAAGCAAGAATTGACCATTTAGATGAAACAATTAATACATTTAAAACAGTTTTTAATAATCTTATAATTGATTATAGCCCTGAATTTGAAACTCAAAAACTAATTATATTAGCGAAAAATATAATTGGAACATTAAAGAAAAAAATAAAATTACTTAGTGGTTATGAAAATAAAAAACTATCACATCCTATACAAGTCAATTGTGATAATGTAGTTTTAGCTTCAATATTTCTAGAACTTAGCAAGCAGCTATTCATTGAAAAGAAAATAGAAAGAAGGATATCACACCTAATTTCTGATAATTTCTTAAGTAAAAATGGAACACCTATAAAACTTGAAACAATTTATAAAGAAATGACAGAAGGTGGAGGAATTACACAAAAAGCAAAAGATAATACTAAAGCAATTTTAGAAAAAATTATCAATAAGTTAATTTAAAACCCTAATTATCAATGTGATAATAGAGGTATGGCATTTTACACCTCTAATTTAATTTGATCTATAAACTAATATTGTGATATAATTTAAAATATATTACAATATGAAAAACCTAATCTTAATCAATCAAGAAACATTAAATGAATTCAATTTTAAATTGGATTCTATTCTCAATCAGTTAGAGAATAAACCTGAAACCCAAAAAGAATGGCTATCTGCAAATGAGGCTATGCAAATTCTTGGAATCAAACAAACAACCTTATGGTCTTATCGAAAGGAAGGTAAATTAACTTTCACTAAAGTAAACAAGAAAGTTTACTTTTTGAAGAAGGATATTTTTAAACTTCTAAATCAAAATAAAGTAATAGGTTTTAATTTAAAAAGCGCGTAATTATGAATCATAAAATATCATTTTTCAAATCTGTTTTGGATAAACAACCTGAAACAAAAAATTTTAGTCAAATAATAGACGAAATTAAAGGAGAAAAATATTCTCAAGTAATTTCGGAAATTCGACAAACAAATGAAAAACAAGAACGAGATGCGCTAAAAAAAATACTGCCATGTGTGACGGTTTCAGGTGAATTTCAAAATGGTCATTCTATAAAAAATTTAGTTAAACATAGTGGTCTATTACAAGTTGATATTGATAACCTAACAGATCCTGAAAAAACAAAAGAATTACTTTCAAATGACAAATACACCTATGTTTGTTTTATAAGCCCTTCTGGTAATGGAGTTAAAGTTATTGTTAAGATTGATAAAGAACAACACCTAGATTGTTTTAATTATATAAAACAACATTATTTGATCTGCTATAAAATTAGAATAGATGAGAGCTGCAAAGATGTATCACGCTTAATGTATTTAAGTCATGATAAATTTATTTATATAAACGAAAAATCAATGTCATTAAATAAAACACTAAATCAAGTTGGAAATGCTGTAATGATTCTAGAACAACAAAAAATAGATGTGACAGACAGTTATCAAAATTATTTAAACATCGGCTTTGCCTTAGCAGATGAATTCAATGAAGAAGGACGAGATTTTTATCACCGAATATCAAAAATAAATAATAAATATGATTTTAATGAGTGTAATAGTCAATTTGACAAATGTTTAAAAAGTGACAAAGAAGGCATAAAAATTGGAACATTATTCCACATTATTAAAAGTTTTGACAAGACAATTTTTGAGAAAAACAAAACAATTGAAAAAAATGATATAAATACTCCCAAAAAAAAATCTTCAAATATGGAGATTATCAAAAATTACATTAGTACGAAATATGATTTGCGACTTAATATAGTCTCAAATGAAATGGAATACAAATTTAAAGAAGAATCAATATATAACCCATTTAATGAAAGTAATTTATATGTTGAGTTATTATCTAACAATTACAATACATCACAAGCAAATCTAACTGCCTTATTAAGATCAGATTTTGTTTTATCCTTTGATCCAATAAAGGATTATTTTAAGGAATTACCAGCATGGGATCAAAAAACAGATTATATTAAACAACTATGCGACTTTATTAAGATAAACGACCATACTAGATTTGACAATCACTTTAAAAAAGCATTAGTGAGATGTATAGCATGTACTTTAGATGGCTATATTAATAAGCATGCTTTTATTTTAATTGGTGGTCAAAGTTCAGGAAAAACTTATTTAACGAGGTGGTTATGTCCAGATCCACTTAAAGATTATATTGCTGAAAATATTAATACAGACAAGGATAGTTTAATAGCGTTGTCCGAAAATTTTTTCATAATAATGGATGAATTAGCCAGCTTAGCAAAAAAAGAAATAAATTCATTGAAGAGTATATTTACAAAAGACAAAGTTAAGGTGCGAAGGCCATTTGATAGAAGAGTAACCACAACGGTTAGAAGAGCCAATTTTTTCGGATCCACTAATAATGAAGAATTTTTATCAGACGAAACAGGTTCGGTTAGATGGCTTTGTTTTAAAATTGATTCAATTGATTTTAATTATTCAAATGTGATAGATAAAAATGGTTTATGGACTCAGGCTTATCATTTGTATAAAAATGGATATAAGTATGAATTAACAAGAGAAGAGTTATTAGAAAACGAGATTATCAATTCTAATCATCAAAATTCAACCCAAGAAATAGAATTAATACAAAAGCATTATGAACCATCTAATGAGGCAACTGGAGGCAAATTTGTTACACCTACTGACATAATGAACCAATTGGGTACCAAGTACGGAAATAATATACGAATTTCAAATGTCGGCCTAGGCAAAGCCTTAACATTTTTGAAATTTGAAAGGGTTACAAGAAAGCAAAATAATGGTAAATTTTCAATAAAAGGATATTTTGTTTTTGAAAATTTCGAATAACATCTTACTCTTCTTACCTAAATTAATAAATGAATAGTATTTACTATTAAAGTAACTTATTATATAGAGTTGAATTCAACTTACTTATCTTACTCATTTGATTGATTTATTTTATAATTATTAATAATATAAAAGGTAAGTAAGTAACTAAAGTAAGAAGTTTATGCAGTTTTGCTAACAAAATCAATATAAACGAATAAATAAAAGCTATAATAACATATAAAAAACATGTAAAAAAAATACAAATCAAATAGAGGTTAAATTGAAAAGACTTATTTACACTAAAATTGACAAATATACCAATCAACTTTTCTTAATAAATAACAAAAAATAAATTTAAACAAAATATAAAAAATAAATGGAAAATAAACCTATAGGCCGAAGTGAAAAGGGACATATTATTTATGAAGCAAAGTGTAAAATATGTCAAAAGTATTTTAATGCTAAAAAAAACAACACTTTATGTTGTTCAAATGCATGCAGATCTCTTAAAATGCAAATTAAAAGAAGAGAATATTTTAAAAATTTTTATAATTAAAAAATCATGCAAACATTATTAGATTAATTATATTTTACTTCAATTATGTAAACGAACTGTTTACTTTATTTTAGTATGAAGTGGTAATTTCGAAATAGTATTTATTGAATTTAAATTTGGTGTCGGTCCTATTAATTCAATAAAATTTGTAATATTTGAAAATATTATGGCGTATGAAAACGTTTTAGCATCAGTATGTTTGGCATTTATCACTCCAACAATATTCCCTTTTAAATCAAACATTGGCCCCACCACTAGTACAAGTTTTAATTGGAACTGAAATTTGGTATGATATTACAGACCAGATATGTCATCGAATGAAAAGTATTTGGGAAGTTTTGAAAGTCATCTAATTCTGTGTTAGAGAATTTTATAGACAGATATTATCTAGATATTAAAACCGCCTAACAGCAAGAGCATTAAATAATGAATTTACAGTTTCGAGTTTGGATTTACCATCTAAAAAATCGAAAACGCTAGCATGTGTTTTAAAATTAAGATAACCTGTGTTAAATTCTGAACACCAATATTTTCCTCTATCTATATCGTGATTATGTCTTTTATTCATTGCTTTATCTAAAATTCCCCTATTATTGTAAATTAATTGTAATTCTCTACTTGTCGGTAAATACCAACCTGTAAATCCATTAAAATCACCTTCTAAACAATATCTCGCTGCAGTAAAGTATTTTTTCTTGGAAGATGAATACCATTTTTCACGAGATTCTGATACACTTGCAAACTCTACAATTCGTTTTGTAAATTCCATACCATAGTCAGAACCCTCTTTAAAATAATCAGAATAATTACCTTCTATATCAACTTCTGTCCCCCAAAATATGTTACAATAATATCTATCATAACATACTAAACCATGCTTACCTGATTTATCGATATAAAATACAAAACCTCCCTTATAAAACGAACCGATTTGTAATATATCGGAAGCTAATACTTTTTTTAACTTATCAAAAGCTTCTTGCATTTTTTCCAGTGACAAGTCTTTGGCCTCGTTTAAGTCATTAATAATACTAGACAGTCTATTTTCATCAAATGTCACATAAATATTATTAGAAATATTTTTTATAAATAAATCTATTTCGGCCTCAAGCTTATTGATATTTTTATTAATTTTTTTACCACCTTTATCAAATTTATTAAACTCTGCTATTTTTATTTCATAAGATTTTTTTGATAAAACGGTTAAACTCTTAATCACTTTATCTGCATTAATAGATTCTACTGTTTTCCATTTTTCAGCAAGCTGTTTTATTTTTTTGTCAATATCAGCATTTTTTGTTGAAATAAGATTCAATACTTTTGGTTCATTAATAAGATCAATTTCTTTAAATATAGCAATAGCTAAAACTGGTAATTCGTCTATACACTCACTAAGGTTAATTATTGCTTCTTCAATATTATTATTTCTTACCTGATACTTAGACAACAAAAATCTATTTTGCGGTACTGGATTGAACTTAAGTGCTTTTGCTTGATAATTTACAGCATCTTCAAAACGACCAATAACATATGCTGAAAATGCAGCTTTTTCGTACGAATCTGCTGCTAATAAGCCAATTTGCTCTTCAGAATTGTTTACATCAGAGTTTACCGTATTAAAATTATCAGTTAAAATATTTGCCAATTTTAAAGCGTCACTGTCACTTTCCACACTGGCATATTTTGCTGCTCTTAAAAAATAATCAAGGGCTTTTTCAGGGTTTATATACTTGTTAACATGCAAATAAATGCAGCCAATTCTATGTAACACAAAATAATCTTGCTTCATTAAAGATTCTGCTTTCAAAAGTTCTTCCAAAGCGTCAGCATATAGGTCGGTATCTTTATTTCCATTCACGAAAAATTTTATACCTAATTCAATACTGTGTTGTCTTTCTTTTTCATTATCGGGTACACGAAGCAGCTCTCCTATATTTTGAAGCAATAGATTGCTTAGTTTCTGTTGTTCAATTTGGATATCCATATTTCTGTTAAGAAAACTAAGTGCATCGTAAATGTCTGACAATTGTTCGGATAAAACATTCAGTCCTCTGCCAATATCTTTACCGAGTCGATTAATGGCTTGAACTTGCTCTTTAGATGTCTGTTTTATATAATTACCAACAGTATCTGCACCGTATTTTGTAAGTGAAGTATCTTTTACATAGTCTAAATAACTATCAATTACATTTGAATTCTCTTTCCAAGGTCTCCAGTAACTAAATACAAACGATGGTTTTGAAGGAGTTATGTTGCTCATAATATATTTTATTATTA
>CAISTO010000177.1 GCA_903888395.1 uncultured Bacteroidota bacterium
ACAAAACTATGAGGAGCGCGGACGTGGCTTTTTAGCAAAGCGTGGCGAAATAGCTGTTTTAAAAACAGATGTTAAACCCACTATCACAGGCTCGGTTGGAAATGCAGACTAACTAAAAGCTAAAATTAACTCCAACGACTGGAATGATATCCATATTATCGTAAGGGGCAACCATATGCAACACTATATTAATGGTGTATTAATGAGTGAGGTTACAGATGAGGATCCCGAAAAGCGCAAAATGAGCGGTTTATTGGGTTTTCAAGTACATGTATCCAAAACCATGAAAGTGGAATACCGTAAAGTGTTTTTAAAGCAGCTTAAATAACCTCCCAAAACATAGAATTAATTAAGGCCACCGAACTCCGGTGGCTTTTTTGTTTTCAGCAGTTAATATTTATAACGTAATTTCACAATACCCCCAAAGGTTATTTAATAACTTAACAATCTTATTGTATGGGGAAGAAGTATCTACTTTCTGCATTTTTTCTTTTATTGTCTCTTTATGTATCAAATTATAATTCACTTCGCGCCCAGTCCCTAATTGATTTTTCAAAATATAAAATAACCCAACTTTCTAAAAGCACAAAATTTAACTGTTCTGCATTTAGAATTACTATACCAATAGATTTTAACAATGATGGTTCAATAGATTTTGTTACTACTGGTGATGATATGGGCCCATGTGGGACTAATGGTGAAATATCATATTTAAATTTTTTTGAAAACGATGGAAAGGATAACTATAATGATAAAACAGCAAAATATGCCAAGGACAGCTTATGGGTTATTAGGCCCAACTGGTTTTTAGTTGAAGATTTTAATGGAGATGGGAAAAAAGATATTTTCATAACGGGTGAGCAAATTCATCAACAATGGGATGTTAATTATCTTAAGATTTATTCATTCCTTAAGCCAAATATTGATATTGATACAATGGCAAATTTTACTTTTGTCCAAAGACGCCATCATTTATATTTAACACAATCAGATGGAACTTTTAAGGATTCTCCAGAATTTTTACAAGGCATGCGATTGGGCTCAGTATTTGGAATAACTGCAGTAGATTATAATAAAGATGGATACATGGACTTGGTAAATGCTGTACAGCAATTTAGCAATAATGATAAATTAAAGCCAAGCGGCTGGGATATTGAATTTTTTATAAATAACGGGGGTAAGTCAATGACTAGAACTACTCCATTTACAGTAAGAGATGCCCGAGATGCAAACAATAATGTATTTAATAAATCTAGAATAGATAGTCTTGGTGGTAATTATGAAGGCCCTGAAAACATTAAATTATTTGATGTAAATAACGATGGATATTTTGATTTAATTTTTAATGATAGAGAGGGAAATGCGTTATGTATGAAGAGTCAAAACAAACCACTGGACCTTTATTCACCAATCATCAAATTTGATGACTTTCAGCGAAATGGTTTATTATCAGGAATGCCCGGTTCTAAAATTGGAATTAGGAGTTTTTATATAGTTGATTTAAAAAAAGACGGAACAAATCAATTAATTGAGTATTGGGCTAATGGTGGCGGTGATTTTCAACCAGGAAAAAAACTATACCAACTAATTAAAGTATTTGATATAAAAAATGGAGAACTTATTGACGCCACTGGTAATTATTTTAAAACCGGAGAAAATATAGGTACAACATACGGTTCAGGATTATTGGGTTTGGTGGATATAGATAATGATGGTTTTGTTGATCTATATCCAAAAAATATCGATCACGATGGGACAGGATGGCAAGGTTTTAATGGGAATGATTCAACCATGTATTTTAAAAATATTAATGGAAAATTTTCTTTGAAATCAATGGGACTAAAATATTATTTTAAAGAGTTTAAACAACTTGCTGATTCAATGAAAGTTTACAAGTATGATGAAATACACAAATTTTCTATAGCAAATAGTTTAATTCCAATTAATACTGGAAAAACTAATAAATTAATTTTTTATTCATATGGAACAGATCCCGGAATAGAATCTGATAAGCTAAAACAATACTCCAATCAATTTTTTTTCAACCAACAAAATAAGGTGCGAAATGATAGTTTAAATACCTCTTTTAAGGGCTTTATTTTATCACTTGACAAGGGCCCAGATAATGACAATGACGGTATTGCAGATTCAGAAGATAATTGTCAATACATGTACAATCCCAATCAAGAGGATTTGGATAATAACAATATTGGAGATGCCTGTGAGTGGAGCCCAATTTTACTAAAGAAAACGGTTTCTATTTTAGAAGACCTAGGAGTTAATGGTTCACTAAGTGTTGGTGATTTTATGCTTGATAGCGTATCAAAATATGTTACCTATGG
>CAISTO010000178.1 GCA_903888395.1 uncultured Bacteroidota bacterium
CAGATGATATTTATTCAGTTACCAATCAGGAAACACAACAATTAAAACAAAAAGAAAGTAATAATAACTTTGGAATTGGCTTATGTGCAATGCCACTTTTAATGCATGGTTTTGATTTAAATAATTCTGCACAACTATCTGGGCTAAGTTTGGCTTGGAGTTTTGATGCACGCGATTATATTTTTGATATTAAACCATCTTGGTGTTTTAATTCAAATTATGATATGATAAGTTTAGCTTTGGAAATGAACAAACCATTGTCTAAAAAAAGCAATACTGCTTTTGTGGGTGGTGGCGCTTCTATGAGTAGAACTAGTTTTGAATTTAGTGAAAATAATAGTAGTTCAATGGGTTCTGGCTATGGCATCATGCTATTAGCAGGTGGTGGCTATATTTTTAACAGAACATCTTCTGTATCGGTTCGCTTATCGGCTAATTTAATGCAAGGATTTTATGACGTAAAAGGGACTGAGTACAACTACTCATCTAATAACTATAGAAATCAAAAAAACTTTGGTTTATCAACTGGTATTTTAATGCGTTTGGAAATATTATTTAGAAGATAATGAAAGTTAAACTTATTTATTTTTCTGTACTTTTAATTTTACTTTCTTCCTGCGGTACTTCGTTGATTAAAGTAACAGGTAACAGTCGTCCATATGCTGTTTATATCAATAGTCAATTTAAAGGAATGACTAACAGTGATATAAAAATCCAAAGGTCTGGGTTGCCTCAAAAAAAATTGATTGAAATAAAAGATGCAAGAGGAAAAATTATTGCAAAAGAAAAAGTTTCGAGAGAATTTAACTCTCTAAAATTTCTTGTTGGTTTTGTTTATTTTTATCCAATTTGGTTCTTTAGTTGGGAATACGATAAAAAAATTGAAATTTATATTGATAATTCTAATAATAATTCCAATAATAACAACAGCAATACAAGTCCTTGGGATGAAGAAAAGCCTAAAAGTCCTTGGGATTAATCATTAGTTGTTATTTATTTTTACTTTTCAAAAATCCACTACTTTCATTATTGCATCTACCTCAATTTTATTTTAAAGGTCGTTTTACGCCAAAGTTTTAAATAGGAAATTATTTCTCAGCTTCCAAAACCCCTTTATACTCTAACATTTTGTACCGTTTATAAAAATAGTATTTAGGTAATAAATATTATAATAAAATAAATGTAATTTTCGGCCTTCATTGGTATGGAAACCGATGACTTTTTTTAAATAAATAATTCATGAAAAAATTAAACAATAAACTATTCATTTGGCTTGGTGCAGCAGTTGTAATATTAATCATTATAGCAGTAGTTGGAAAGAAAAAAGGCTGGTTTGGTGGCCAAGACGAAACCAGGGTTAGCATGGCTGTAGCCGAAATAAAAACGGTGATAGAAACAGTAAGTGCCAATGGGAAAATTCAACCTGAAACGGAAGTAAAAATTAGTTCGGATGTAAGTGGCGAGATCAGAGAATTATATGTAAAAGAAGGCGACTCGGTAACTGTTGGTCAGTTATTAGCCCGAATAGATCCAGAATTATATGCTTCGGCATTAGATAGAAGCAATGCCTCGTTAAGCAATGCAAAAGCAAATTCGGCAACTACTAAAGCACGATTAACACAAGCTGAAGCTCGATTTGCTGAAATAGAAAAACAATACAATAGGTCTAAAAAAATGGCGGATCAAAAGTTAATCAGTGAGGCCGAAATAGAAACAGCTACTTCTAGTTATAAAAATGCTAAAGCAGAAGTTGATGCCATTAAGCAAAACGTTATTGGTGCTGATTTTACCGTAAAAAGTTTTGAGGCTAGTTTAAAAGAAAGCAAAAAGAATTTGACCAGAACCGAAATATTTGCTCCTGTAAGTGGAATAGTTTCAAGTTTAAAAGTAGAAAAAGGCGAACGCGTGGTTGGTACATCGCAAATGGCAGGAACTGAAATGATGCGCATTGCAAATTTAAATGCCATGGAAGTGAGTGTGGATGTAAACGAAAACGACATTATAAAAGTAGGTTTAGGCGATACCGTTTTAATAGAAGTAGATGCTTATGGAACCAGAAAATTTAAAGGTTTAGTGTCGGAAATAGCCAATAGCGCCAGTGCTACAAACGCCAGTACCAGCGATCAGGTAACAAATTTTGTGGTGAAAATAAAAATTTTAAGAAGCAGTTATGCCGATTTAACTGCTAAATTTGGAAAACGAAAAGCAGTTTTTCGTCCGGGAATGAGTGCCAGCGTAGAAATTCAAACAGAAGTAGCCCAACAAGTTTTGGCCATTCCAATAGAAGCAGTAACTGTTAGGCAGCCCAGTGATTTGGATACTGCAACAACTCCTGATAAAAAAGAAATGACCGCAAATGCTGATTCCAAAGATGAAGTAGAAGTGGTGTTTGTAAACAATAATAACACTGCTGCTATTCGCAAAATAGTTACCGGAATTCAAGATGATAAATTAATAGTAATTACCAGTGGTTTGGCTAAAGGCGATCAAGTAATCAGTGGGCCGTATGCCACCGTTTCCAAAACTTTAAAACATGGTGATAAACTTAAAAAAGTAAGCAAAGAAGAATTGTTTGAAGTGAAAAAATAACAGAACTTCAATACATTTTATTCAATTTGAATTCAACTCTTTACTCTCTAAAATTATGACAAATATAGTATTACACAAAGCTGATTCTCGTGGTGATGCAAACCATGGTTGGCTGCATAGCAAACATACTTTTAGCTTCGCTAATTATTATAATCCTGAACGAATGAACTTTGGGGCACTTCGTGTTTTAAACGATGACACAGTGGCTGCTGGAATGGGTTTTGGAAAGCATCCGCACGATAACATGGAAATTATTAGCATTCCTTTATCAGGCGATTTAGAACATAAAGATAGCATGAACAATGTAACTGTAATTAAAAGTGGTGACATTCAAGTAATGAGTGCTGGAACTGGAATTCAGCACAGTGAATACAATAAAAACATAGATGCAGAGGTAAAATTTTTGCAGATTTGGGTGTTTCCCAATAAAAATAATGTAACTCCTCGATACGATCAAATTACCTTAAACATGGCTGATAGGAAAAATAAATTACAACAAATATTATCGCCTAATCCAAACGATGCTGGAGTTTGGATTCATCAAAATGCTTGGTTTCATTTAGCTAATTTCGATAAAGGAATAAGCACTAATTATAAATTTAAAAGTCAAGATAATGGTTTGTATCTTTTTAATTTAAAAGGTAATTTAAAAGTAAATAATCAATCCATTGCTACCCGCGATGGTATTGGAATTTGGAATACAAATCAGGTAGAAATTACCGCAGAATCTGATGCAGAATTTTTATTAATGGAAGTGCCAATGCAAGTTTAAAATATTTTCAAAAACTAAAATATTATTTTCCATAAGGAATTCTGCTCACAATACTTCTTCCCAATGTAATTTCATCGGCATATTC
>CAISTO010000179.1 GCA_903888395.1 uncultured Bacteroidota bacterium
AAAATATCAAGCAGTAAAACAGCAGCTAATATTGGCGATGAAATAGACATTGTTTTAACAAGTGTAATTGAAAAAGATTGGTATATGTATAGCAACGATATGGATCCCAATTTAGGTCCAATTACTGCCGAATTTACATGGTCTAAAGATAAATCGTATCAATTAGTGGGCAAAACTATGCCAATTGGAAGCCATAAACATTATGAAGAAGTTTGGCCAGGAACAGTTAGTACCATGAAAGGAACTGCCAAGTTTATTCAAAAAGTTAAAATATTAACAGCAAATCCAAAAATAAAAGTAGCACTTTATTTTCAAGAATGTTCAGAGGTTACAGGTATGTGTATGCCTCCTTATGAACAAGAATATGAAGTAAAAAATTTAAAAATTACAGCTTCCAATGAAACCATAATTGAAAATAATACGGATGTTAAAAATACTGAAAATGTAATTTCAACAACAGATACTTCAACAAATATTACTTCAGAAACAAAAAAAGATACATTATCAAAAACAGAAGTTACAGCGGCAATTCCATTATCAAAACCAGCAACTGAAAGTTTTTTTAGCTTTTTAATTTTAGCATTTTTAGGGGGATTAATTGCTGTAGCAACTCCCTGTGTATTTCCAATGTTGCCAATGACTGTTAGTTTTTTTACTAAAAAAAGTAGTACCAGAGCCGAAGGAATTACAAGAGCTATCACTTTTGGAATTTCTATTATTGCTATTTATGCATCGCTAGGATTGGTTTTTGCGTTTTTTGGTTTAGGACCAGATTTTGGAAATTGGTTAAGTACACATTGGTTGCCAAATGTTTTATTCTTTGTCATTTTCTTGGTATTTGCAGCATCGTTTTTAGGCATGTTTGAAATTACATTGCCACACGCATTTGTCAATAAAATAGATTCTAAAAGTAGTATGGGAAATTTTGCAGGAATTTTCTTTATGGCATTTACTTTAACTTTGGTTTCGTTCAGTTGCACAGGACCGGTTGTTGGAAGTTTACTCATAGAAGCAGTCGGCGGAAAATTCATAAAACCATTATTAGGAATGGCCTCTTTTGGTTTTGGTTTGGCATTACCGTTTACCTTATTTGCAGTTTTTCCTAGTTGGTTACAAAACTTACCTAAAAGCGGTGGATGGCTTAATTCCGTAAAAGTAGTTTTGGGTTTTATTGAAATTGCTTTTGCATTTAAATTCCTTTCTACTGCTGATGTGGTTTACCATTGGGGAATATTAGACAGAGAAATTTATTTGACCATTTGGATTGTAATTGCATTTTTATTAGGAATGTATTTGTTAGGAAAATTAAAGTTTAGCCACGATAGCGATATGCCATTTATTGGTGTTCCTCGATTTGGATTAGCTGTTATTTCCTTCTGTTTTGGTGTTTATATGATTCCTGGTTTATTTGGCGCCCCATTAAAAGCACTTTCTGGTTTATTACCGCCTATGCAAACGCAAGATTTTATTTTAGGCGCTGAAAATAATCAACCCCAATCAACCAATCAAGCCATCAACCAATCAACTGTAAATGCAAAACATGCTGATTTTTTACATTTGCCTCACGGGTTAACAGGATATTTTGATTATAATGAAGCATTAGCAGCATCTAAGGCTTCAGGAAAGCCATTATTTGTTGATTTTACCGGTCATGCATGCGTGAATTGCCGTAAAATGGAAGAATATGTTTGGGCCAAGCCAGAAGTGCTTAAACGTTTACAAAACGATTATATCATTGTTTCGCTTTATGCTGACGAACGCCTTGAATTACCTGAAAACGAATGGTACACATCAGACAGAGATGGAAAAGTAAAAAAAACCATAGGTGGACAAAATCAAGACTTGCAAATTTCTAAATATAATTTTTCGGCTCAACCACAATATGTGTTGATTGATGGCAATGAAAAAGTCCTTACTTCACCTCGTTTTTACGATACAGACGAAGCTGCTTTCGTGAAGTTTTTAGATGAAGGAAAAGCTGCCTTTAACAAATAAACAAATTAAAAAAAAGGTTCATTTTATTTAATAACCATATTTTTTTAATGTTAATTTTAAAAA
>CAISTO010000180.1 GCA_903888395.1 uncultured Bacteroidota bacterium
GATTGCCATTGGTGTGAGTTTACCAAAAACTATTACGCCAGCACCGATTTTAAAATTGAAATTGACAGAGTAGGAGAGGAGGAAGAATAAAAAAAATTAAGTTTTGGTCATGTTGAGCTGAGTCGTTAGTCATGTCGAGCGGAGTCGTTGGTCATGTTGAGCGGAGTCGTTGGTCATGTCGAGCGGAGTCGTTGGTCATGTCGAGCGGAGTCGAGACATAGTTAACGGTTCTCGACTACGCTCGAACTGACTGGTTACTTTTTATAATTTTTATGTGAACTTTCATTATTGCATTCAGCTAGTTCTTTAATTTTATTCCAGTTTTCTTGAATTAAAGCTTCTTTCTTTTTTCTACTCCATTTTTTTAATTGAGTTTCCCATGCAAATGCTTGAAGATTGTCTGAAAATTCTTGAAAATAAACTAGTTCAATAGGTTTTCTTGAAAAAGTATATGAATTTGAATTTAACCCATCGTTGTGCTCATTTATTCTTCTATTTAAATCATTGGTTACACCAACATAATAAGATTGATCATTACATCTAATCATGTAAACAAATAAACTCATAATTTGAAAATTAGTTATTACAATAATAATTGTTTTCAGATAGAAAAGTTCTCGACTCCGCTCGAACTGACTGAGAATTTAAATTTGCTAATTATTTTATAGGTCATGTCGAGCGGAGACTTTAGTCATGTCGAGCGGAGTCGTTGGTCATGTCGAGCGGAGTCGAGACATAGTTAACGGTTCTCGACTACGCTCGAACTGACTGAGAATTTAAATTTGCTAATTATTTTATAGGTCATGTTGAGCGGAGTCGTTAGTCATGTCGAGCGGAGTCGTTGGTCATGTCGAGCGGAGTCGTTGGTCATGTCGAGCGGAGTCGTTGGTCATGTCGAGCGGAGTCGTTGGTCATGTCGAGCGGAGTCGTTGGTCATGTCGAGCGGAGTCGAGACATAGTTAACGTTTCTCGACTCCGCTCAAACTGACTGTTTATTTAGAAAATATTCATAAAAAAATCCGTAAAGCCTGAATTTTACGGATTTTTTATTTAATGATGCCATTGTTGGTGTTTAATCGCAGTGGCACCAACAATTAAGAATTGTTTTTTAAAATACTACTGCCTCACCGTCTTTATCTATAAATCGGTAATCAACCATTGAAAGGGTGTTTACTTTTTTTATTTTTATCCAACGTTTGTATTTAATGAACCATTTCATACGTGGCGATTTTAACCCACCATGCATAAAATAAGCGGCTAAGTATGGGTTTAACTCCAAACTAAATCCTTTATGACGCACATTTTCTATCAAATACTTCACTTGATTCTCAATTTCGTCAAGTAACACCACACTGTTTTGAATTTCCCCAGTTCCGTTGCAAGTAGGGCATTTTTCCGTTGTAATAATATTCATTTCTGGTCTTACTCGCTGGCGAGTAATTTCAACCAAACCAAAAGGACTCATCGGCAAAATTTTATGTCTTGCCCTGTCGCTTTTCATTTCCTCTTTTAATTTTTCGTAAACTAATTTTCGGTTTCCAGCAGTTTTTTGATCAATAAAATCTACTACTACAATTCCACCTAAATCGCGTAAACGTAATTGGCGAGCCACTTCAGTTGCTGCTTCTAAGTTAATTCTTAAAGCATTGTCTTCTTGCGCTTCGTTTTTTGCACTTGTATTTCCACTGTTTACATCTATTACGTGCATCGCTTCTGTATGCTCAATAATTAAATAACATCCTCCTAAAAAATTCGCTTCTTTTCCAAAGCTAGTTTTTATTTGTTTTTCAATGTCAAAATGTTCAAAAATGGAAACTTTTCCTGTGTAAAGTTTAACAATTTTTTCTAAAACTGGGCTTTTCGATTTTACATAATTCTTAATTTCATTATATAAATACGTGTCATTTACATGAATTCCTGTAAAGTCTTCATTCACTAAATCCCTAATTAAAGTAAGCGTTCTTTCGCTTTCGCCTAATAGTTTTTGTGGTGGAACAGCTGATTTTAACTGGGTGTAAACAATTTCCCATTTAGCCATTAGTTCTGTTAAATCTTTTTCTAACTCTTCTACGCTAATACCTTCAGCATTGGTTCTAATAATAACACCAAAGTTCGGCTGTTTAATGGTTTGCATTAGCTTTTTAAGTCTATTGCGTTCATCGTGTTTTACTATTTTTTTAGAAATAGCAATGGCATTATCAAATGGAATTAACACAATAAAACGGCCTGGCAAACTTAATTCACTCGACAAACGAGGTCCTTTGTTTGAGATTGGTTCTTTTACAACTTGAACAATTACTTGTTGAAAGCGGCTTAATAAAGTTCCAATTTTACCGTGTTTTTCTATGTCTTTTTCCATTACATCGTTTTCAATTCCCGATGTAGTTTTACCATTTCTAACCAACTTAATCCATTTTTGTAATGATTGAACTTGTGGTCCTAAGTCGTGATAATGTAGAAAAGCATCTTTTTCATGCCCAACGTCAATAAAGGCTGAGTTTAACCCAGTCATTATTTTGTTTACAGTTCCAAAGTAAATATCTCCAACCAAAAATGCATTATCTGCTTTTTCATGATGGAGTTCTACTAGTTTTTTGTCACGCATCATGGCAATATGAACATTGCCTGTTTGATCTGCGTTTATTATAATTTCGTTACTCACTATTTAAAGTTTCCCTTTTTTTATTTGTTATCAATTACGCAAGGTTGAGGTTTTTTCGTTAGTTAAATTGCAATTGATTGGGATGAGTGTATCCTAAAAAAAATTGGCGAAAGCCAAGTTTTCAAATGTAAGATTTTCTAAAAATGCGTTTGTTTTTCGTGTTTGTTTAAAACAATAAAAACTTAACCAATGGTGTTAAATGCCCAAATGGTTAAGTTTTTATGTTTTAAGTCAGAGCCGTAATGTATTAAAACGACTGACTGATAAGATTATAAAAACACAATTTAGCTGTTGCTAAATTATTTTTTCTTATGTCTGTTTTTACGAAGCTGTTTTTTACGCTTATGCGTGGCTATCTTATGTCTTTTTCTTTTTTTACCGCTTGGCATAGTTTTTATTTTGTTTGTTTAAGATTATCAATTAATTTTTTTATTTCGTCTTTCGATTCTTGATTTGGAATTAAGTTCATACATGTTTCATAGGCAATAATAGCTTCTTTTTTCATATTTAAGCTACTATATGTTTCACCTAAGTAAAAATATGCTTCGCTATTTAATGGATCAAGTTTGGCTAATTTCTCGAAACGTATTCTTGCTTTATCCCATTGGCCACTTCTTCTGCTTAACATTCCTAATGTGTAATTTGCTTGCACATTATTTGAATCACGTTTAACCACATCTTTTAAAATTTGCACACCTTTCATTATATCCAAATCGTTTTGAACATAACAAATTGCCATTGCATTCTTGGCTTCTAAGTTTTGTTCATTAATTGCCACTACTTTCTCAAAAGAAGTAATTGCCATTTTGGATGCATAAATTTGTGCACCAGTATCAGATGTATTTGCAGCAAAGTCATAAAACTTAAAACCTGCGTTAAACCATGATCTTTCATCGTTTAACTTTGTAGCTATATCAAAAACATAACTTGCAGCAATTAAGCTTAAATGTGCTTCGTCATACAAACGTGCCAACATTACATTAGCTTGATAATTTCCAGTATCTGTTTTAATTAAACGCTCTAAACTATCAATTTTAAGCTTTAGAATTGGAGAAATTGTATCTCTAACTGAAATAAAATAATCATCATAGCTAAATGGTTTTGCCAATGCAGCATTTGAATCAGTTGTTTCAATTGGAGTATCGTTTCCAGTTGAACTAAAATTTAAATA